>CAJQOB010000057.1 GCA_905479845.1 uncultured Flavobacteriales bacterium | reverse complement strand
ATGCAGTGCGACTAGAATTCTTTGTTAGAACCTTTACTAAGCTTTAATCAAACCTTTCTTAATTCCGTACATGATAAGTCCAATGGAATTCTTTGTTCCAGTTTTCTTCATCATTTCACTTCGATGTTTATCAATTGTACGTGTACTTCTGTATAATTTATCAGCAATTTCTTGAGTTGTCAATTCTTTCGACATAAGGTCAAGTATCGATACCTCCATTTGAGTAAAACTCAATTCATTGTTGATGAATGTAGGAGCGATTTTACCTTTACTGATCATAGATCGAATGAAAATCTTCGAGATACGATCATTGAAGTAATACTCATTATCCAGGACACTGTGCATTGCCATTTCCAATTCTTCCAAATCGTCGTCTTTTGACAAATAAGCATTTGCACCATTTTCAATCGCCTTCTCAACGAAACTTTCATCATCAAACATAGATAGAATGATAATTTTCATGCTTGGATGCTTCGTGCGAAGTAATTTACTCGTTTCAATTCCTCCCATGATTGGCATCTTGTAGTCGATAATTGCAATATCCACGTTGTCGATGTCAACGTGTTCTAGAAGCAATTTTCCATTTTCTGCCTGTGCCACAACGGATACTCCGCTGAAACTATTCAATAAATGTCCGAGTGCCGATCTAAATATTTCTTGATCTTCTGCTATTCCTACACTAATGTTCTTCATAGTTTCGAATTTCTATGTTAACGTTCGTTCCCTTCGGAGATAACTTCTTATATGAAATTGTACCTCCTACTTGTTGAATACGACTCTTAATATTTTTTAATCCTAACGAACCTAGTTTAGTTAGTTCGCTTTCCGAAGGCTCAAATCCCGTGCCGTTATCTGATATTGATAATACATAATTTCCCTCAATTATTTCCTCCGCAATTAAAATTTCTGTTGCCTTCGCGTATTTTATAATGTTGTTCACTAATTCCTGAACAACACGATACAAAGCTAATTGAGACTGATCATTATGCAAAGATTCTAAGGCATTATTTCGCGAATATTTACAATCGATGAGCGTAGCTCCGCGGATGCGCTGTGCTAATCGTTCTAAAGCAGCCTGTAAGCCCATGTCTTCCAGTACAGAAGGCATGAGTTCATTCGATATACGTCGAACATCTGCACTAATCGCCTTAATGTTGGTGTCTATTTGTTTTTTGTGCTCTGGAACCAAGTTCATTTGAATGATTGACATCTTCAAAGCCGTAAGCGCTGATCCAATGCCATCGTGCAGTTCCTGAGCCATTCGTTTCTGTTCCTTTTCTTTCGCAAGAATAACGGCTTCCATGAGCTCACGTTGAGCTTTTAGTTCCAGATCATTCATTTCGCTTTGCTTCGCATAAAGTCGGCGTTGATAAAACGCAACGAATATGATAATGAACAACGCCAGCGCCAACATAGCAGCTGTTCCCAGTAGTAGTGTTAATTCAATTTCATTGTTACCCTTCATTGTCTTGTTATGCTTGATGGCTCATGATGAGCTGTAATGTGTAAAAGTGAGGTTAGTTGGATTTCTTCGTTCCCATCCATAGAGTTAAGGCAAATCCAATATTGAGAAGTACGTTTAAGACGTTGTGAAGATCCCAATACATGTGATTATCTTCTGTATGCACTTGCTTTCCTAAAATGAATAGAAATAAAGTCCCAGCAGTATATATCAATAGAATGGAGCTAAACCAGAAATAATGATCCGATTCAATTCTTTGAATTTTAGCATCAATGAATATCTGAGAGAAGTATAATAATGTAAAGATTGTAATGACCATGCCTCCAACATATCTCTGATTGGCATTAAATTCTAAAAGTGTTTCCCAATTGATAATGTTGATAATTGAAAATAGTAGAAAGATGGTTACTAAAGTGATAATAACAATTTTTAACCGACCCTTTATCAGGTTCCAATAAATCCAGGCGATTCCAATTACTTCAATGTATGAATAGATGTGGAACAAGAACATGTTGTTAATGCTATGAGCAACATAAAACGAAGCTGTTGCTTCTAAAACTGCGGTAATTAATACGAAAACACTCAATTTCTTGAGTGTTTTCGGTTGTTTCCAAATAGTTAGAAAAACTGCTATTGTCGGCAGTAATATCGAAAACGATGATATATTTGTTAGCATTAAATCTTAAGAGTTTAACGCATTCGGAGTTGAGCATTTCGAAGGGCATGCCGCTGATAGATCCGCTATCAAATCCAACATATCGTCTTCAAATTCATCAGCTCCTACAATTACGAGCTCTCTATTTCCGTCTTCGTCTTGTCCAAAGTACATGCGAATCCCTTTGCAACCTTCCTGATCTAAAATTTGATTTAAGATATCTCTTCCGAAGAATCGACCTTTTAAAGCCTTAGGATTTCTTAAACGATGTTCTGATGTTAAAGCTGCGCCTTCTGAGAGTGTAATCGCGCCTCCTTCTGTTCCGTCAAATGCCATAGTGTAATATTTTAATGTTTCTATGATTTGAAAGTAGTAAAAACTTCGACTTTTATAACTCGCAAATTTGAGAATCTTTTACCGATGCACTGAACGTTTAGTAAAATCAGTACTTGTGTCATTTTTGTGATATCATTTTTCTAGGTCTCCGTTTTTTTTGATTCGGATTTCCGCATAAAAAAGTAGATGTTCCCGTCTTTGATGGCATCTGGAAATGATTTAGCTTTGTTCCAGCTAGAAGAATTATTTAAAATCAATTGTGTGAACAATTCGACCCATCTAATATCCCACTCCGACGAGGTCAAGCGTATCTCGGAAATTATAGAATGTCCTATTGACATCGTCCACTATTGCATGCTACAAATAGGACCTTCCCTACCCGCGATAGATGCGTTTTGGCAAATGAATAAAGACCGTTTGTTAAGAGAATTTGATGGATCAGAAAGTAAGGCGGCCTTGTCCGCTCTCCATTGAGAGTAAGGTTTCTTTTCTCGTGATACCTCCGGAATATCCTGTTAGTTTTCCATCCGACGCTATAACGCGATGACAAGGTACCAAGATTGGTAGTCTATTTTGACCATTGGCATGAGCTACCGCACGAACGTCATCTGGATTTCCAATGGATTTCGCTAATTCAAGGTAGCTGATAGTTTTCCCAAATGGCACTTTGAGTAGTGCTTCTCACACTTCACATTGAAAATCAGTTCCAATTAGATCCAGTGGAAGATCAAAAGATGTACGGCGCCCATCGAAATATTCGCTCATTTGAGTTCTCAAGCGATTAAGAACGCCCTTCGAAGGGCTTGGAACTTCATCAAATAACTCGGAGAATTTTTGCTTGTCATGAGTAATCCTATCCTCAATGGGGAATTCAAACATGGCGATTCCAGCCTCACTGATTCCAACTTGCATGTTTCCAAGCGGAGTTGAAACCTCCTCATAATATATAGAATGCATTAAAGGATGGATTCTCCGTTTGAGTCTGTTGTAAGTACATCACTCATGAAATCAAAGAAAGGGCGCATCGCTTTAAATGTTTCATTTGCTACTTCAAGGAAGTCTGGGCTTTGCACTTCTTTATCTCTGAAATTCCGTCCAAAGATGAACTGTTTGTATCGCAACAAATCAATGTCTGGATGTTCCTTATCAAACCCTTTTGGGGCTGTTTTGAGTTGGTCACCTTGCAATCCTTCAAATGTTGAAATGAAAGTGGGGTTGGCTAAAATTTCTCTTAGTTCAGTTGCATCAGTCGCAATTTCCTCACGGATTCGTTGTAAGTCATCTTTGTTTGGCCCCCAGAACCCTCCACCAATGAATGATTGGCCGTCAGGCTGAACGTGGAAGTAATACCCTCCGCGACGAGACGCTGTTGCGCGTTTGAATCCTCCGGACCAATGTGTTTTGTATGGGGATTTATCTTTCGAGAAACGAACATCACGATAAATACGATAGAGGCTTTTCTTTCCTGTTGGCGTCTCAATTACATCATGCTCATTCATTTTTGCTAACAGAGCATCAGCAAACGATATAATTTCTTCATGCTCACCTTGGTATCGTTTCTTATTTTCCGTGAACCAATCACGATTGTTGTTCTTTTTTAAGTCTCTGAGAAACTTGAAGTTGGAAGCTTTGATTTGAGGCATGTTCAATTTTTTTAGTTAAAAATACGAATCATTTCTTTTCAATTCGTTCTTTGCTGATAACAAAGTCAACTCGACGATTTCGTCGTTCATCTTCATCCGTTTTCTCAGGAAAAGCTACCGGAATTGTATTGCTGTATCCAGTATGGGTCATTCTGTGTTTGGAAATTCCTTGACGTTTTAGGAAGCGATAAACATTCCTAGCGCGCCTCCGACTTATTCTTTTCCCTTGTCGACAGCATACGTGACCACGAATATGGACATAGATTTCAGGATTCTTCAACAAATAGTCTACTATGGTTTCAAGCAAATATTGATAGTTTCCATCAATGTGTACGTTCGCACCTTCGAATTTAATATCGTGTTCGTAAAGTTGCTCTTTTGTTGTATCGTCTAGCGTAAACTCTGAGGCATGAAGCTTAGGAGCGAGGAGGACAAAGGAAATAGAAAATACTAGCCGCAATGCAACTCGATTTACTTCTAGATATGTCCTGTTACTTTTCGTGACTGCTAATTTGATTGAAAAAAAATACCCCGACATCCCGAGAAGTATCGGGATTGTCGAGGCATTAAATACTATTGTTTGTAAGGTGCTAGGTCGATTTCTCCGTTGATTGTGCGAGAAACAACCTTTCCTTCTAGGTTGGCCTGGCCAGTTGAAATATTTATCACAGAAGGGAACATGATTCCTTCAACTTCAACATAGTTTGAATAAGTTGAAGTTGCTTCTTGTGTTTCCTCGCCTTGTGTCTCAATAGACATTGTACCAACTTTCATGAAGGTCTCACGATTGAAATATTCGAACAATACTGATTTTCCGTCGTCAAGTTTTAGAACGTAACATTCAATTTTATTGAAAGTTTCGATCCCTACAACTTCATATTTCATTCCTGAAGTAGCATAGTTCAATTCTGGAATAATTCCAATTGATTTATTTGCTGCTGCAATCTCTTCAGAACTCAGTTCAGATTTCCCAACTCCCATCGCTTGTTGCTGACCAGTTATTCCGTCAGAGTACGAGGAAGAGAATGTCATGCCTCGACCTTCAGTCATTTGAGCATTGATGTTTGGAGATACCCAAACCTCTTTTGTTGTAATCGGGAAAGGAATCTGGGGAGAAGTCATTTCAACAACTACCTCCATTGAAGTAATCGTTTCGAAGAACTTGGTTCTTTTCTTTGCGAGCTTCTTGCTTTTCTTTGCTTGAATATTAGGGATTACCGCCGATAAGTAGTTTGCAAGAATTTCATCAGCAGTTAAATCAGAAGGAACCTTCTCTATCTTTTCGTTTCCGAAAGCGTCCAAACGTTCGATTGTACCATCAGTGTCGAATTTCCCCAAAGTAGGAACAACTTCGTCATTACCAACAACGACAATGTTACAGTTAGACCCCGTCCAGTATTTCTGTGCTACATCCAATAAGTCTTGCTTCGTGATTCCTTCCAATTGCTTGAGGTAAGTTTGATAGTAATCTTTTGGTAAGTCATAACGAATAATGCTCAATGCAAATCGAGCGATAGTCGATGGTCTTTCCAATGAACGACCGAAAGATCCAGCCATCGACGATTTTGCCAAGTCCAATTCTTTATCTGTTACGTAATCATCAACGATTTTGTCTAGTTCGAGAAGAATTTGAGTGATTGCACTATCAGTCACTTCATTTCTGAAATTTCCTCCAGCTGACAACCAGCTTCCATCTTCTGTAACGTTCATGCGTGAATAACATCCATATGTGTAAGCTTTGTCTTCACGAAGATTTTGCATCAAACGAGAGGCGAATCCTCCGGCTCCCATGATATTGTTCAGTACTTTCAGTTTTAAGTAGTCTGGGTGAGAAGGAGTGATTGCCATTGGGAATGAAACATAAACTACTGACTGAACAGCTCCTGGCTTCTCAACAAATAAAACACGGTTTCCATTGTTGAACTTCCCAGTTCCCCAATCTGCTTTGTCAGGATCTTGCCCAGTCCACTTACCAAAGTAGGTCTCAACCATTTTCTTTGTTTCCTCCAAAGTGATGTCACCAACAACTACTAAGTAACTTCCTTTCGGACTGTACATTCGTTTGTAGTATTCTACGATTGAATTGCGATCGATATTCGCTAAAGTTTTCGGCGTCATAATCTCACCGTAAGGATGACCTTTCGGGAAATTGGCCACTGCCTCTGCATTCGATGCCATTGAGCCAGGGTCCGACTTCGTTGAGGTTAAATTCGATTCATTTTGCGTAATGATACGGTCAACTTCGCCTTGGGGAAAGTTGGCGTTCATTAGTACATCTGCCATTAGCGTCAATCCTTTGTTGGAGTGTTTTGTCAAACTTGACATGTAGATTGAGTTATTGTCAGCTGTCAACGTAGCTCCAATGTTATCAATTTCACTATCCAAGACATCTTTAGTACGATTATCCGTTCCTGACATTACTAGGGTTCCAGCAATATCTGCTAATCCTGTTTTTTCTCTTTCGAGCATTGGGTCGGAACCCATTACCAAATTGTAGGAAACGCGCGGAATTTTGTGATTTTCGGATAGGATTACTGTGATTCCATTTTCAGTTGTGAAAACCTTAGAATCCTTGATGTTGATTGTTGGAGCGGGAGCCGCTTCCGGGCGAACAGAACGATCGATTTGTCCGAATAATATGGTCGGTACGAAAAGTCCAATTGCTATGATATATTTTTTCATGATCTTCAATTATTTATTATCAGGATTCTCTTCCATCGGTAAGTAATGCAAGATGATTCGAGCATCTTGAGTTAAGTACTTTTTCGCTACACGTTGAATGTCTTCTCGTGTAACTGCTAAGTATTCTGATAATTCGGTATTGATTTTTTCAGCCCCGCCAGCGTAAACGTGATTATCGGCCAAGCTTTCCGCAATTCCTGCAATCGTTGAGTTCGTTGAAACGAACTGATTCTCGTATTGGTTTCTAATTTTCTCAAATTCTGCTTCTGAGATTAACTCGTTTTTAATCATATCGATTTGAGCATCGAAAGCCATTTGAACAGAATCCAAGTCTTTACCTTGAGCTGCGATTGCCGCAAAGATTCCAACACCTGCATCTTCTAGTCCATAGGCAAAAGAGAAAGCAAATTGAGCGATTTGTTGCTTTTCAACAAGGTTCTTATTGATTCTAGAACTTGCTCCACCAGAGAGTACGTCATTCATCATTTCCAATGCATGGAAGTCTGGGTGAGTTTGATCAGGGAATCGATACCCCATAAACAACGCCGGAAGTTGAATATTATCATAAACAACATCTTTTACAACTCCTGATAATTGCTCGTCCGCTTTCTTTGGGCGTGGGATGTCAATTTCCATCGCTGAGTATTTCTTCACGAGCTCTTTTGCATTTGCATCTGTTTGAGCGTTGAAGTTCATCAAATCGAAACTCGATTTATCAATCTTATATTTCGCAACGAATTCTTCAGCTGTCAAGTTCTCAACATCACGGAACAAGTTAATTGCTTCTCCTTTTGGAATAGAAGAGAAGTACTTGTCAATCCACGCTTTTGTTTCTTCAATATTGATGTCTCCTGCAATCGACAAGGTCGCATTCGATGGAACATAGAAAGTACGGTAGAAATTCACATAATCTTCTTCTTGAGCTGCATCCAAGTGTTCCATGCTTCCAATTGGTACCCAGTTGTACGGGTGCTTTTTGAACATGCGAGAGAACATTTCTGTGATGAAAGATGCGTAAGGTTGGTTGTCAACTCGTTGACGTTTCTCCTCTTTTACAACTTTTCTTTGCGTTTCAATTCCTTTGATATCGACGTTCGCATGGAGCATTCGCTCACTTTCAAGCCAGATTCCCAACTCTAGTTGATTCGATGGAAGGATTTCATAATAGAACGTTCTGTCTTGAGAAGTATTCGCATTAAGCGCACCTCCATTTTCTTCTACCAATTCACTGTATTCACCACGCTCGATGTTCGTCGATCCCTCAAATAGTAAGTGCTCGAAGAAGTGTGCGAATCCAGTTCTGTCCGTTTGTTCATTTTTCGAACCTACGTGATACAAAACGGAAACAGCCACAATCGGTGTTGCATGCTCTTCATGGAGAATGACATGGATTCCATTGTCCAAATCATATTCGAGGTACTCAATCTCTCTCTGGCTATTTCCGGAGAAAGCCATAATAGAGCAGAGTCCTGATAAAAGGATGTATTTCATTATTCTAGAATTATTGATCAGCCGCAATTTAAGGAGAATTGTTATAAGTTGAATTCCTCTTGGTACAATTGGATTTTTATTTGGATAAACGGCAATATCAAATTGAGCCTTACGTTGTCAGTACTCTGGCGTGAATTTTGTTTAAATTTGATTTATGAAGTACTATCTTTCGTTATTGTCAATTATTATCCTGTCTTTTAGTTCGTCGGCTCAGAACGTTGTGCCCTTTACAGACTTTAGCGGATTCTTCAAAAGTTATCAAAATGGATTTTTCCGTCAGATTGAATTTCAGCGTGTTCGAGAATTTAAAACAGGAGATGATGTTGTTGCTTACATCGACTATCGAGGGAACCTCCGAGTTTTTGATGGAACAAAGCCTGTAGACATTTCCAACGTACAAGTAGATTACGAAGTTTCCGATCATTTAATGACATGGAAAATTGGTCCTACATTGAACCTGTGGGATGGAGGGGCGATGAGAACTCTGACATATTTTGCGGATCAATATATTCTTCGAGATAGTATTGTTGTTTTTAATGACACACGTTTCAATTCGGTTCATGTTTACTACGATGGTGAAGTTTATGAGCTCTATAAATCTTCAGGAACGGTTGCTATGCCTGATATTGTTGGAGAAAATATTGTCGCATTTCGAGATAACGGGAACTTTAACAAAGTCTTTTGGAATGGGCAGACCTATGAATTAGATGTTTGGCACAATCCGTATCCATATAGCGCGGGAACAGACATTCTTGCCTTCAATGACCCTATAAATGGAACCTTCGCTATTTTCGAAAATGGTGAGTTTTTCGATGTGGAAGACTTTAGAATGAATTCTTACAAGACAGGTCGCGGATTCGTTGTTTATGAAAATGTGAATAACGATCTCATGATATACAAGGACGGTGAAACGGAGAAGTTAACCAATTTTGGTGCTGATTTCTATGATGTAAAAGATGACGTGGTCATTTGGACAGAGAACGGATTCACATACGGATACGCCAATGGGAAGAAGTTTGAGTTGGCAAAGTTTATCGTAAAAGGATATCAAATGAAGAACAATGTTATTGCCTTTACGAATGTCATTGGAGGGGTTGATGCGTTGATTGACGGGAAACTGAAAACCTTGACAACATTAATGAACGTGAAATATTCGATTCATGGAAATGCGGTTTTATTGGAATCAATGAATAGTACATTCAATCTTCATATCGGTGGAAGAGAATACCGTAATTAATACACCATTCTGATGTATAATGTTCGGTCTTCCGTTATCCAAAAACGGCAGGAATTGAACTTAGGAGCACTGAGAAAAGGTCTCACATTTTTCGAAAAGGCGTAAGCTTCAGTCGGGACTCCAAACATGTTTTTGTTGCAACACTTGTCTCCATTTTCATCGTGATACGTAGCAATGGCATAATCCCCATTCTTTAAGCCTTTGAATTTGTACGTAGCTGTGTTTCCTTCAACTTTCACACGCGCTTTCTTGTACTGTTTCCCGACCTTTGGCCAGTTGGTCTCCTTTTCGTAAAGACCGATCTCCACCAACCCGCGTTTGTGTTTAAGTCGTGTAATTTTCACCGTTAAAGTGTGCGTTTCGCTCAAGCGATATCCTTGAAGGATGAAGATGCCGAAAACCAAAATTAGTTTTCCAAAAAAGATGAATATCTGTCTTTTACTCAGAGGCATTTTATTCTTTAAAGCGTGTGTTCATGATTCTGTCCCAAATTCGAAAGGTCGAAGCATAGTTCCCATTCAATTTCGCATGATGAACGTCATGATCTTCCACAGGACTAATCAATGGTACGTTCTTCAAGAACGGTAAATTTAGGTCAGAATGTATGTGAATTTCGTGAAGATTTCTCAATAATGCAAATGCCCAGAAAGCATAAATGTTTAAAGGCATTACTAAAAGGATGAGTAAATACCCCGCAAATGTCCCTATAATTCCCAGCATCCATTCGAAGGGGTGAACGTACAAATATTCCAAGGGAAATGGTGTGTGTGCTCTGTGGTGAATACTGTGAACTTTCTTCAATAAATACTTGTTTTGGTGCATGTATCGATGTGCAAAGTAGAACCAAACATCATCAATAAATGTTACAAAGAGCAATTGACCCAGGAATACCCAAATGGAAGGTAATTCAGTATCAAAGAAATCATACAGAGAATAAACACCAAAAACAGCGAAGACTGTTAGTAGACCAAGGTTTAAAAGGTACAAAGGAAGACGTTCCATGAAAACTCCTTTTTTGTACGGCTTGGTTTGAATTCGATATTTCGCAAAGACCGAAGTTTTCAAAACGATCAATGAATAGACCACTCCAAACAGGTTCCCTGAAAAGAGTATGATTAATGTGATGATGATGACTTCTTGTAGGCTCATTTTCGAGTTGCAAAAAGGTTAAATAATTGGGTGTCTTCCAATCCCGCTTCTCTTTCAACGTAAAGAGAGGTGAAACCTTGTTCTGTAAGTATAGATTTAATTGCATCCAAACGACCATTCGAGTCGTGAACTTCTACAACAATGGATTTTATTTTTGGCCAATCCTCAGCATCAATGCTCTTGATTACTCCCAGTTCAGCACCTTCGCAATCTACTTTCAGTAGGTCAATTCGATCAACTTTTTCTTGTTTGATGATCGTTGATAATCGTTTCAATTCACAATCGACGCTTTTCTTTCCTTTGACCAAGTGTCTAGCGATTAATCCTGAAAAACCAGTTGGAATCATGCGCATCCATTTCATTCCGTCAGGTGGATTTTTCATTGTTCCTTTAACTGCTTTTTTGAACGAATCAGGATCATTTTCCCAGTCTTCAGGGTTTGCTGTTGAAAGCGCCGGAGTATTTGGGAAATAAGAGAACGTTGCTGTCATTTCTTCATCTGAGATACCGTAAGGCATTACTTTTAGTCGTTCGCTATCAAATGTGTCCGCATTCTTTTGAAGAACAGCATTGATATCTGGAATCGGCTCGAAGCAATAAACAACTGTGTTCGGATGATTTTGAACCGCTCGAACTCCAAAAACGCCAATGTTCGCTCCAACGTCGAAGATCACATCTCCATCGTTAATTTCAATTCCATGATTTAGGTAGCCATCTACGTGATGATCTAGCATTTTAGCTTCAGGAGCGCGCAAACAGAACACTTTTGTCCCATCTCTTAGCTGAGTTCTCTTCATATCCAAAAATAGAAAAAATATTGAAGATAAACCCATGTGTATCCTACTTGGAAGAAGATCAATTCATTGTGAATAACTTTCACGTTTTTTGGATGAATTCACACATGTAATCGAGGATCAGAATCAAATCTCTGTGTATCTTTGTAGGACATAAATTGACAGACATGAATAATTGGTTTACAGTAAAAGTGAAATATACGAAGCAGTTGGATAACGGAGCATTGAAGCGCGTATCCGAACCATATTTGTTAGCTGCAATGACGTTCACGGATGCTGAAGCACGTATATACGAAGAACTAGGACAGATTATCCGAGGAGAATTTAATGTAGTGGGGATTTCTCGGACAGAGATTCACGATATTTTTGCATACGACGATGCTGATGTATGGTACAAGTGTAAAGTGCGTTACGAAAGCATGGATGCGGATACAGAAAAGGCGCGTAAAGTGAATCAGAATTTCTTGGTTTCTGCTGCTTCTGTGAAAGAAGCCTACGAGCGTATTCAGGAAAGTCTTTCAACCTTAATGGTAGATTTCGAGATTCCTTCGATCATTGTTTCTCCAATTGTGGAAATCTTCCCATACTCAGAAGACCTTGACAAAGAATTGTCACGTACTCCAATCGAAGAAGTTCAAGAGGAGGAAGAAGCAGATGAGCAACCAGGAAATGTAGTGTTTTCTGCATCGGGGTCTGATGTTGATGATGAGGAGGAAGAAGAAGGAGAAAGCGAAATCGCTGACGAATTTGAGGAAGAATAGGAAAGGAGCCAGTCATGAGCAATCCGCTTGATCAATATAGAGATAGTCACCACGAATTTCAGCACGATATTACGGGTGATTTGAACAAAGATCCATTCGTTGTTTTTAAAGAATGGTTTTCAATTGCGCATGATGCGGATGAATTGGAAGCGAATGCTTTTGTTTTAGGGACAACTTCGGCTGATCAACAATCAAGCACACGAATTTTGTACTTAAAAGAGATTCTTGATGGTCAACTCATTTTTTACACAAACTATAGTAGTCAAAAAGGAAGGGAAATAGCGGCGAACCCAAAAGTTTCAATGTTGTTTTTCTATCCTAAATCTTCTCGTCAGATCAGGGTAGAAGGGATTTGTACGAAAACCGATAAGTCGGTGAGTGATGCATATTTCAATTCTCGTCCTCGAGGAAGTAAAATTGGAGCTTGGGCTTCTCAGCAAAGTGAGGAACTGTCGAACATGACAGAGTTAACTGATCGTGTGGCAGAGTTAGAGCTTAAGTTTCCAAATGAAGTACCACGTCCAGAACACTGGGGAGGATATCAAATCCAACCTACGCGATTTGAATTCTGGATGGGTAAGAAATCACGTTTGCACGAACGAATTGTTTTCGATCGAATTGATGACGGTTGGAAGATGTACAGAAAGAATCCATAGCCTGCTTGATTAATAAACCAATCGCGATGAGAGGACAAAATTCAACGAGAAAAGGGGAGTGCAGGCTGAGTACCTGCAGGAATAGCAGGGCTAATTTGAGGAATAAGAGATTGAACATTTCCTTTTATCAAGGAGGTTTGGTCTCGTGATAGATTGGTTTAGGAATTAAACAGGTAAATAATGATCGAACTCGATCCAGTAATTTTTGAACTCTCGAATGGGATGAAGGTGGTCTACCTCAAACGTGACGCTTATGTTGCACATTTGGGAGTAATGGTGCATGCCGGATCACGCTTTGAAAAGCCAAACGAACAGGGACTTGCTCACTTTATCGAACATTGCATTTTCAAAGGAACCAGGAAGCGAACTTCCTTTGATGTCTTTTCAGATTTGGATCGGGTAGGAGGTGAACTCAATGCATACACAAACAAAGAAGAGATTTCTGTTCACGCATCTTTTAGAAAAGCACATTTTTCCATTGCCGCTGAGTTGATTGGTGATATCCTACAAAACGCGACCTTCCCTGAGAAAGAACTCAAGAAGGAAAAAGACGTTATTCTGGATGAAATAATGTCATATTTAGACAGTCCGATCGAGCGAATTCATGATGAGTTTGAAGCGCATTTGTACAAAGGACATTCTCTTGGATATAATATTCTTGGGACAGAAGAGTCGGTTAAGAGCTTCACTCGTGATGATATCTTGAATTACATTGATCGCCTCTTTACTCCAAAGAACATGGTGATTTCCTTTGTAGGAGATGTCGCCGAATCGGAAGTGAGATCAATACTGGAAGCGGAATTTGGATCAATTGAAGGAAATGGAAAACCTCAGATTGAACCACCTTTAGTTTCAATTCCACCGTTCAATATTCGTGAGAAAAAAGCAAATTATCAGATTCATACTTTGGTCGGGGGAATGGCGCCGTCATACAACGAAGATAATCGAAGAGCAATGACTCTGCTCACCAATTTGTTAGGAGGTCCAGCCCTCAATTCACGGTTAATTCTATCCATTCGCGAGAAATACGGTTATGCCTATAATGTAGAAGCAAACTATACACCTTATTCCGATACAGGTTATTGGAACATCTATCTCGGAACGGACAAGAAGTACTTGGATAAAGCAATTAGACTCATTCATGACGAATTGGATAAGTTAATCAATGAGCAACTTACCGCAAGCGAAATATCGGAAGCAAAAGAGCAGTTGAAAGGCCATTTAGCCCTGTCTTTGGATACAAATCTTGAGCTAATGTTTAGCCTTGGGAAAAGTGTATTGATTTTCGGTAAGGTGGATACAATGCAAGAAATTTATCAAGAATTGGATAAAATCTCAGTAGATGATGTTCAGAAAGTGGCTCAAACGTATTTCGGTTCAGAAAAGCTTAGCGAGTTGATTTTCGACTTTTAATCTCTGATAAAGTAAAAAACCAAACGACCTCGATTCAAATTGGGTAATTGAGAAGTCTCATCAATTTCAGTTTTCGTTTCCTCTGTGATTTTAGTGTCACAGGTTCTCTGTCTAGAAAAATAGCGAATAGAATTGAACTTCGTTTTTAAGAAGATTGGCTACCAGTATAAATGCGATGATGCAGCCAGAGGACAAAATGTAGTGACTTCGAACCCTCAGAAAAAGCCCCGGAATGATTCCTCCACTTTGAATAAAGGCTAAATTGATGAGTGTACCATTAATATAGTATGCGGTATACTCAGGTAGCCATGGTGAAGTGAAATTCACCTTGGTATTCCAAACACTCCAAACGGTATAAAGAATAATTAGAAAAGGCAAAAAGATTAAGACAGTATTGAGAATTTTAGCAGGATCAGCAAGTGTAGTTTCGTCTTTTTCTAAATAGTCTAGAGGTTCAATCATTCTTCAATCCTTACTTTTTTGGTTGTGAGTCTCAACTACTCAACTTCAGTCAAAACCTTTCCGTTCCGAGAACTACATTAAAGGGAAGTTTAGGTACTAGCACCGTCTTCGTTGAAAATGGAGATTATTTCTTTGACTTCGCTCAGCATATCGAAGGGTTTCAAGATAATTTTGTCGATATTGTATTTCTGTAAATCGGCGGATGTATGACCCGTACAGACTCGGGTTTTTATGTTTAAATTATTTGATTTTAGGTACTCTAGAACGAAGTAACCATCTTCTATCGGCATTTGTAAATCCGTAACAATAATCTCGATCGGATGCTCCTGAATGATTTTCACGCCGTCAGATCCGTTTGCGGCCGTATGAGCTAAAAAGCCATAATGCGACAACATGAGATTCCATGTTTCTCTTAGGGAAGCCTCATCTTCAATAATCAGTAATTTGATCATCTTCATACTTCAAATGATTTAAATTCTATTATAAATTCCGTATTGTCTGAATTTGGATTGTAGTAAAAGTCCCCATTCATTTTTTCTATTGATTTTAACGAAATGGACAGCCCAAGTCCTGTTCCTTTGCCAGGCTCTTTTGTACTGAAGAAAGGATGCATGATCTTTTTAACAACTTCGTCTGGAATACCATTACCGCTATCTGTAATTATAATTTGTAACCGTTTGTCCGAAACGTTTGTTTTAATCCGTATCCATCTCTCTTCTATCCCTTCCAAAGCATCAATTGCATTGATGATTAAGTTCAGAATTACTTGAGAGAGACCTGCATTGCTGCAAACTACTTTGATATTCGAATCTATTTCCAAAGTAATGTCTATTCCCGCATTAGAGCATCTATTTTGACTTATTTTTAAAGCTGTATTAATCACCTCCTCAAGTGGTATTAATTCAAGATTTTTGAAATCGGCTTTTGACGAGAATGTCTTGAGGTTTTTAATTAGATCGGTAGTATGGATTACGGTCTGTTTAATTGTGGCTAGAGAGTTTCGTATTGATTCAATTTTTTTCTCGTCTTTAATTTCCAATTGATCAAATTGTAATTCTAACAATTGAGACCTTGAATGAATAATGGCTAAAGGATTGTTCACTTCGTGAGCTATTCCTGCAGCAAATTCACCAATAACCGAAAGTCTTTTAGCTTCTTCCAGTTCTTGATCTTTTTCAAGGAGCTCCTTCTCAGCTTTTATTCTTTCCGTAATTTCATTTGTAATAGCTAGGTGGGCAGCTTCTCCTGATTCCAGTTTATGTGATCGCGCGAAAGATTCCATTATTCGTTCTGTTCCTCCTAGCCCAACGATTTTAAAGATCAGACTACCTTCGTTGCCGGCACAAATGAATTTATTAAACTTTATAAATGCTTCTCGGTCTTCTTCATGAACGATGTCATAAACGTTTGCTCGATCAACAGAAGCAAAGTTTTCGGCCTCAATTAAACTAAGGCCAGCAGAGTTCATTCGAAGGAGTTCACCGTTTTTGTTTAGCAGTTTCAGACAGGAAGGAGAGGAACTGATAATACCTCGAAGGTCAAGTATCTCTCGCTCATTTTTTTTTCGATTGCTGACGTCTCGAATTATGCCACAAATAAAGGTTTTATTTTCTTCCTTCCATGAAGAAAGTGATAACTCAATAGGGACAATCGAACCGTCTTTTTTTTTGCCATTGATAGAGACAGTTTGATCTATAAGTTTCTTTTCTCCTGTCTTCATGTAGCGAGACATGCCAGCATTATGCAGACTGTGCATTTCTTCTGGCATGATAATGTTGAGTTTCTTACCTAAGGCCTCTTCCGGGTCAAATCCGAAAATTTTGGTGGAAGCTTTATTCCAGAAAATAATCTCTCCTTTTTGATTGGCGACAATTATAGAATCAGAAGTGTTTTCAATGACAGATAATAACCTGTTCTTTGTGACAAATTTTTCTGTAGTATACATAGTGTAAATTCTTGCGGGGAGCTACAAGGAGTAAGACGATTTCCGCATTTCTCTGGCTCAAGTTACGCATTTATATGGGAAACTTTGCATGAAAGGATGAGGAAATTTCACAAATCGGACTACTATTGTTGCTAAATAGTTAATTTATTTAGATCGTTGTTCTAGTTTTTTGTTTTGTTCTTGCTGGTTTACAATTCAATAAGTGTCTATGAACCAGACAGGAACTTAATTTCAGGTCGCATCCAAACTAAAAATAATTGAAAAAATGTACTGTGGGTTTTGCGAACCACAAAAAAGATTCAATTATCTAAAAAACCTTGAAGTTCTCATCTAAACTGGTAATAAACGATGGCTTAATGGGTAAAACGCACTACTTTTTCATTTTACCCCCCTCTAAAAATAGGGGTTGTTGATAAAAAAGCGTAAAAAAATGAAGTTACCACCCTGATTTGACTTACATTTGTCAAAAAAAACACATCCCATGGCCAATAAACGTATGCAAGCGTATCATGATGTATTACATCGAACGCCAAAACACATTGATTTAGACCAAAAAATTTCAGAAATGTTTGGCGAAAACGTCTTTCATGCTGAAGTTATGCGTGAGTATCTTCCTGGAGATGCATACAAAAAGATGAAAGAAGTTGCTAGCACTGGAAAGCAATTGGATCGAAGTATTGCGGATCAAGTCGCTTCAGCGATGAAAGATTGGGCCTTGACGAAAGGTGCAACGCATTATACTCACTGGTTTCAACCATTAACGGGTTCTACAGCAGAGAAACACGATGCCTTCTTCAAACCAATCGGTCCTGGAAAAGCAATCGAACAGTTTGATGGTGAATTGTTGGTTCAACAAGAGCCAGACGCATCTTCATTCCCAAATGGAGGAATTAGAAACACATTCGAAGCACGAGGTTATACGGCTTGGGATCCATCTTCTCCAGCATTCGTAATTGGAAAGACATTATGTATTCCAACTATTTTCATCTCATACACGGGTGAAGCATTGGATTACAAAATGCCATTGTTGAAGGCATTACACGCTGTAGACGAGGCAGCTGTAGATGTTTGTCAATATTTTGATAAAAACGTAAAGAAAGTGGTTGCAACTCTCGGTTGGGAGCAAGAGTACTTTTTAGTAGACAAAGCATATTATAATTCACGACCAGATTTACAAATGGCAGGTCGTACGTTGTTCGGTCACGCATCAGCAAAGGGGCAACAATTGGATGACCATTATTTTGGATCAATTTCAGAAAGAGCTACAGCATTTATGCGTGACTTCGAAACTGAATCTATTCGATTGGGAATTCCAGTAACGACTCGTCACAATGAGGTTGCACCGAACCAATTCGAATGTGCCCCAATGTTCGAAGAATGTAACTTAGCGAACGATCACAACCTATTGTTGATGGATTTGATGGAGAAAACTGCTCGTAAGCATGATTTCCGCGTGTTGTTGCACGAAAAGCCATTCGCAGGAGTGAACGGATCAGGTAAACACAACAACTGGTCACTTGGAACAGATACAGGAATCAACTTATTGGCTCCAGGAAAGAATCCAAAATCAAACTTGCAGTTCTTGACATTCTTCGTGAATACAATCAAAGCAATCCACGATCACTCTGGATTGTTAAGAGCTTGTATCGCTGGAGCTGGAAATGATCACCGTTTGGGAGCGAATGAAGCACCACCTGCAATTATTTCTACGTTCATCGGTTCACAATTATCCGCATTGTTGGATAAAATCGAAACGGATGTGAAAGCTGGTAAAATGACGCCAGAAGAAAAAACAGAGTTGAAATTGAACATCGGTAAGATTCCACAAATTTTGTTGGATAACACTGATCGAAATAGAACATCGCCATTCGCGTTTACAGGAAACAAATTTGAGTTCCGTGCTGTTGGATCATCAGCGAACTGTGCTGGAGCAATGATTGTAATTAATACGATCATGGCGAATCAGTTGAAAGAATTCAAGAAAGATGTTGATGCTCGTATCAAATCGGGTGAAAGCAAAGACGAAGCGATCTTGAAGCAATTGCAAATCATGATCAAAGAGTCGAAGAAAATTCGCTTTGAAGGAAATGGATACGGAGACGAGTGGGTGAAAGAAGCAGAAAGCCGAGGATTGGCAAACTTACGTGACACTCCAAGAGCATTGACTGTTTGGCACGATAAGAAAGTTGTTGAATTATTCGATAAAGTTGGTGTCTTGACTCCACGTGAATTAGAAGCGCGCCAAGAAATTGAATTCGAATTGTACGTGTACAAATTACAAATTGAAGCACGTGTGATTGGTGAAATGGCAATTGGAAGCATCATTCCAGCAGTGATTGAGTATCAAAACAAATTGCTCAAAAACATTCAAGGATTATACGATGTGCTAGGTGAGGATATGGGAAGAAAAGCAGCTGATGCTCAGATTGATCTACTCAAACGTATCTCAAATCACTTGAACACAATGAAAGATGCTTGTGATGATATGTTAGCGGCTCGTAAGAAAGCTAATCAAATCGAAGACATCGAAAAGAAAGCTGTAGCATACTGTGATGACGTAAAAGTTCACTTCGACGATATTCGTTACCACGCGGATAAATTAGAAGGATTGGTTGAAGACAAAACATGGCCATTCCCGAAATTTAGCGAGATGTTATTTACAAGATAATTACTCCCGAATAGTTTTACTAGAAACCGTTCTTCGAAAGAAGAGCGGTTTTTTGTTTTAATATAATTGATAACAGAATACTGAGCTGAATCTAAGTCTGGGCGTTTCCTCCCGATAGCTATCTGGAAGGTCGGGCTATTCGTTTCAACTCCTCGTTACGCTGCGGGGTTTTCACTACTATCCCTAACGCGGCGGCCATTTTCAAACTTCATGTTTGGGTTCGAAAACAAGTTTTTACTGAATTTTTCTTCTTACTACAAAGCACACGATGATTACAAATATTCTTGTGTTTAACCAAACCAAACCAAACCAAACCAAACCAAACCACCAACGTCCTTTGTGCCAGCTCTGCTGGTTTGCGTCTTTGTGGTCAAAAAAAAACAAATAGAACCAACAATGATCTCAGCCCCAAGCTAACCCACCAACTCTTAATTCATCCTGAATTTCACTAAGGGATTTCGTAAGCTCCAATATCAGGAGAAGGCGAGGCTCTGGTTACTCCATTAACCCCAATCCCATCAGCAGGCTCACTGCTCGTGTTTGGAAAAGTATCACTTCCACCAAGATGCAGTGGTGAGATAGAGTAGTACAAGAAGTCATTTTCCGTTGGATCTACGAAGTAAGGATCTTCATTCCATAGATTATTTGCAAAAAACTGATTCTCATACGACGTTTCACTTTTGATAAGGTTGTATTGGAAGTTAAAATTGAACGTCAATACATTCGTCTCATCTGTTGTATCAATCACAAATTCTGTGTCCAAATTACCATATACAACGCTGTTAGTAATTTCTCCCTCGTTAATATTCGTTACATAGGCTGTTTCGCTTACCTCGTCGTAACCGACATTGCTAATTCCTAAAGCAGGAGTTTGAGAACCAGCACTGCTATACCCAACAATGTGACAGTGATTAAAACTGAAGTCAGAAGCGAAAACAGCAAGTCCATAAACGGTATTCTTCGAAAGAACACAGTTTTCTGCCTTTACATGTGAACCAGAGTAGAGGAGCATACCAGCAAAGGCATTATTCGAAATTTTTGAGTTCGTGATACGTAATGTATAATCAGTGTTTCCTGGATCTTCATTGAACATGTGGATTCCAACCGTGCCGTTCTTTATATTACAATAGTTGATCTTGCTTTCCTTCGCATAGAACATGTAAATCCCATAGAACTGTCCAGCAACATCATCGTAAAGTGATTCCAAACGATCTCCTTGTAGTGTTACTTCATTCCCCAATGTACCGTTAATATTCAGCGTTCCTTTGTAATTGGTGATTTTCGAATTCTTGTGAAGATAAATTTGAGTTCCTGCAGGAATAGTGAGAGTAGTATTTTCAGCTATTACCGCGTCGCCATAAATCAGGTGAGGCTTGTCATTTTGCCATGTGCCAACAACGTACTCGTTATTATGGAAGTACATATCCTGTCCCCAAACGGCTAAGTTTACATATTGATCAACACCATTCGTTCGAAAACGTATGCTGTCTTCAATCACCATTGGATTGGTAGTGTTGTTTACCTCCAAAGTAACTTCAACAAAAACAAACAAGCTGTCATTTCCTTCTACCTCAATATTTTCGAAGTTTGTTCCTATTAAACCATCCATGTTGATTCTAAACGGCGAATTTTCTCCACCAATCAATTCTATTTCTTCCACATTTATGGTTCGACTATCGTTATTGTAAAATTTGAATTGTTGAGTTGTAGAACCAATAGTAGTGAAAACAGTATCGAAAACAACCGTATCCTTACTGAAACTCAAATTTCCATTGGAAAAATTCACAGTCTTTTTACAACTCGTCAAGCCAGTAGCTCCAAGCAAAGAAATAAGAACAATGAGAAAGAAAATAAGTTGCTTCATAATTCGAGTTGTTGTCAAAGTTAACGCAATTTCAGGAAGATTATTTTAATTTTACCGAGAACTTAAGTTCAATCAGTTTTAGGGCCGATTTTGACTGAAATTACACCATGGATTTATGCAATTATTGCATAATAAGTAATTCATCATAAAATTTTTAAGAAAACTCAGGTTTTAAATAAAAAAGTTTACATATCTTTGCGTCCCTGTTAAAGGGATTTTTATTACAATATTTCGTTATGAGAAAAGACATTCATCCAGATAATTATAGACTAGTCGTATTTAAAGACATGTCAAACGACTACAGTTTTGTTTGTAATTCATGTGCAGATGCTAGTGAAACAATCAAATGGGAAGATGGACAAGAGTATCCACTAATCAAATTGGATATTTCTCACAAATCACACCCTTTCTTCACAGGAGTTGTTCAATTCGTGGATACTGCAGGACGTATTGACAAATTCAAGAACCGTTACGGATCTAGAAAGAAGAAATAATTATCTTTCAATAATATTGTACCTCCCAATCGTACCGAAACTCGGACAGCGATTGGGAGGTTTTTTTGTGGCTCAATCTTTGCGCCCTAGGTACTTAGAATTATATTTGTCCTAATGAAACGCAACGCTTTAAATAGCCTTATTTTACTCCTGATACTATTCAGTGCGTCAATGTCTTACGCAGGCAATGTAAAGAAGGGGTTTGTAGCGTTGGAAATGCACGATTATTTCAAAGCGAAAAAAGCGTTCACAAAAGGAATGAAGTACAATCCTGAGATTTGCTCATTCGGGTTGGCTAGCCTTTACTCACGTGATATTCATATTTTTTATTCTAAAGATTCTGCGTATCGATACATTAAGATGGCAAGAGCAAAGCTGTACGATGCAAAAGCGCGAAAAAGAAAGCGATGGGAAAAGTACGGGTGGAGCCTTGAAGGAATTGATTCATTGGAACAAGTTATTGCTGATCAATTCTACGCTGAAGCGAAAAGAATCAATACACCGGAATCCTACGATGCCTTTTTGACATCACATCCAAAATCTTCGTACGCGCCCAGAGCCTTAGCGATTAGAGATTCAATTGCTTTTTTTGGTGCGGTAATGCAGAATACCTCTTCAAGTTATCACTCCTTTATGGAGCGTTATCCGGAGAGTAACTACTTCGAAATTGCGAAAGATAACTTCTACGAAGTACAATTTGACGAGTTAACGGGTGACGGGAATTTGGCTTCGTATTTAGAGTTTGTTCAGTTGAATGCAAATAGTCCACTTCGACCAGCGGCTGAAAAGAAAATATTCGAAATTGTGACCGAAGCAAATACAGCGCAGTCATTTGATATCTTCATTCGAACGTATCCAGATAACATTATGGTTGATTCCGCTTGGCGTCAATTGTATCAATCGTCCTTGGATACGCTGAGCGAATTAACCTTGAAACGATTCAAGTCGCAGTATCCGAATTATCCATATCAAAAGGAACTCTTGCGGGATATTGCACATCTTGATTCTACATATCTTCCTATCAAAGTGGGTGAGTATTTTGGCTTTATGAATACTGCTGGAATCACCATGATTCCTTCAGAGTATGAACAAGTTTCGCCTTACAGTGAAGGATTAGCTGTAGTTGCTAAGGACGGGAAGTTCGGAGCGATCGATAAATACAATCAGGTCAAAATCCCATTTGTGTTTGATGCCATTTCCGACTTCATGAATGGGCGAGCAATCGTTGAACAGGATGGATTACAAGGAATGATTCATCGAAACGGAGGGTTCGTTTTCGAGTGCAAATTCGATGACATGGGAACACTTTCGGACGGACTTATTTATGCAAGTGATGGCGAAAGGTTTGGGTACTATGACGCTACTGGCTTCCTGAGAATTCCGATGAAATTTACTGATGCGTACGATTTTTCAGGCGGCGTCGCAAGAGTAGAAGTTGATGGATTGGAAGC
>CAJQOB010000056.1 GCA_905479845.1 uncultured Flavobacteriales bacterium | reverse complement strand
ATAAAAAAAGCCCAGCTTGTGAAGGCTAGGCAATCTTACAAACTCAGGGTGGAAGCCCCTTCGCAAGTGTTTTTAATATGAAAAAGGCTCAGTTTCAACTGAGCCTTTAGTACTCGAGGCGGGACTTGAACCCGCACGCCCCGAAGAGCACAGGATTTTAAGTCCGGCGTGTCTACCAATTCCACCACTCGAGCATTTAACCTATCAGACAGATAAGTTTGGTATTCTTTTACAAGTTTCTGAGCGGGCGATGAGATTCGAACTCACGACCCTAACCTTGGCAAGGTTATGCTCTACCCCTGAGCTACGCCCGCTTGTAATATTTCATTCTTTGGTGGGTAATCCAAAGCCATGTTTCGTTTAACACGGGCGACAAATTTAACAAACTATTTTGAAATGCTACTCAGCTAGGATGAAATTTTTCAATCTATTTCAAGAGATGCACTTTGACTCCGCCCAGCGCTCAATAAATGGCCGCAGAAGGCTGATCAGAGTCAAAGCCCAAATTATCAGCCCCCAGTCAATTTCTTAATCTCATTTAATTTCATCAATGCCTCAACTGGTGTTAAAGTATTAATGTCAATTGTGACCAATTGCTCATGAATCTGCTCCAAAACAGGATCGTTCAATTGGAAGAAGCTCAATTGCATGTCTTCCATACCATCAGCGGCTTTCACTGTTTTCTTTTTATTGGTTGATTTCTTTGTAACAGTCGTTTCAGTTAATTCATGGCTAGCTTCTAGTTGATAAAGCATCGATTCTGCACGCTGAATAACTTGAGTTGGCATTCCTGCCAATTTCGCTACGTGAATACCAAATGAATGCTCACTGCCACCTTCAACCAATTTGCGCAGGAACAAAATCTTCTTCCCAACTTCTTTCACTGAAACATTGAAATTCTTGATTCGCTCAAAACGATTTGTCATTTCATTCAACTCGTGGTAGTGCGTAGCAAATAGTGTCTTTGCTTTGAACTTTGGATGTTCGTGTAAGTACTCGGTTATCGCCCAAGCAATGGAAATTCCATCATAAGTAGAAGTTCCACGTCCAATTTCATCCAATAGAATCAGCGATCGACTTGATAAGTTGTTCAGAATGCTCGACGTTTCATTCATCTCTACCATGAAGGTCGATTCACCTGAAGAAATGTTATCCGATGCTCCAACACGAGTAAACACCTTGTCTACAAGACCTAACGAGGCAGATTTCGCAGGAACAAATGATCCCATCTGGGCCATCAAAGAAATTAACGCAGTTTGGCGAAGCAAGGCACTTTTACCAGACATGTTTGGTCCTGTGATCATCATGATTTGTTGCTGATTACTATCCAGCAAAACATCGTTGGAGACGTATTGTTCTCCGACCGACATTTGTTGTTCGATCACTGGGTGACGACCTTCTTTGATATCCATCACGAAGGATTCGTTCATTTCTGGTTTTACGTAATTATTCGTTTCGGAGATTTCAGAAAAGGACAACAAAACATCCAATTGAGCAATCAAAACGGCATCCAACTGAATCGGTTGTGTGTAATCGGCCATTCCGAAAACCAAATCTTGAAATAAGCGTGATTCTAAGGCGTGAATTTTCTCTTCAGCACCCAATATTTTCGATTCGTATTCTTTTAATTCTTCCGTGATGTAACGTTCAGCACTAACCAAAGTTTGCTTGCGAATCCATTCCTCTGGAACTTTGTCACGGTGTGTATTTCGAACTTCAATGTAATATCCGAAGACATTATTAAAGCTGATCTTTAAACTTGTAATTCCTGTTCGCTCGCTTTCGCGCTGCTGAAGTTGATCCAAATAATCTTTCCCTGAAAACGCAATCGTACGGAGGTCGTCCAACTCCTTGTTGAATCCATCCGCAATTACTTTCCCTTTTCCAATGGAAATTGCAGCTTCATCGTGAAGCTGTTTTTGAATCATGTCGAGTAATTTCTCACATGGGTTGATTCGGTCAGCCAATTTTGCCAAAACCTCGGACTTCATTCCTCCAATCAATTCCTTAATTGGTTTTAGCTGAAGCAATGTTCGTTTTAACTGGAGGATTTCACGAGGGTTAATTTTCCCAACAGCGACTTTCGAAATGATTCGCTCCAAATCACTGATGTCTTTCAATCGTTCACCCAAAGCAAAGCTTGATTCCTTGTCACTCAAAAGTGCTTGTACCGCATCTAATCTATCTTGAATTGGCCGCAAATCTTTCAGCGGAAGAACCATCCAACGTTTGAGCATTCGACCACCCATTGCCGTTTTGGTGTGATCCAGAACGTCGATCAAAGTTGTTGCGTTTTCGTGTGGAGAACTGATTAACTCCAAATTTCGAACCGTGAAGCGATCCAACCAAACGTAGCGTTCTTCTTCAATTCTAGAAATCGCAGAAATGTGTCCAAGTCGATCGTGTTGGTTTTCGGATAAATAATGAACAATTGATCCCGCTGCAATAATTCCTGCATCCAAGCCTTCAATGCCAAACCCTTTCAAGGATTTGGTCCCGAACTGTTTGTTCAAGCGCTCCATTGCGTAATCCGTCGTGTAAATCCAATCTTCTAATCGGTAAGAATAGTATCGATTTCCAATCAATTCATCGAAATCTTTCGACTTCTGTTTGTTGTACAAAATCTCGGTTGGTTCGAAGCCTTGAATGAGCTTGTCGATGTATTCGTTTGTTCCTTCTGCAATTAAGAATTCACCTGTTGAAACATCCAAGAAGGAAATCCCTGTGATGTTTTTCTCAAAGTGAACTGAACAGAGGAAGTTGTTTTTCTTCGTTTCGAGTACCTGGTCACTGAATGAAACCCCTGGGGTAACGAGTTCAGTAACTCCTCGTTTTACAATCTTCTTGGTCAATTTTGGGTCTTCCAATTGGTCGCAAATCGCAACACGCTGACCTGCACGAACCAATTTCGGCAAGTAAGTATCCATTGAATGATGAGGGAATCCTGCCAATTCAATTTCAGAAGCGGAACCAGCTCCACGTTTTGTCAAAACAATCCCTAGAATTTTTGAGGCTGTAATGGCATCTTGTCCGAAAGTCTCGTAAAAATCGCCCACGCGAAACAAGAGCAACGCTTGTGGGTGCTTCGCCTTGATTTGGTTGTACTGCTTCATCAAGGGAGTCTCTTTTCCAGCTTTTTTCTTCGCCATGTGCGTTAAGTCGATTGATTGTTTAATTTGGTACCGTAAAAGTAGCGGCGTTGATGCAGTTCACAAAATATCAACAGCGCTTGTTATCCACAAAATGAACAAGAAATTAAAACTTTGGGAATTGGATCGCGTCTCGGATGACGAGTTCAAGGCACAGGAGAAATTCCCGGTCACTGTTATTTTAAACGATATCCGCAGTTTAACCAATGTTGGTTCCTTCTTTCGAACATGCGACGCATTCAATATTGATAAGCTGTATTTGTGCGGAATTACGGCGACACCACCGCATCGTGAAATTCAGAAAACAGCTCTGGGAGCTACGGAATCAATGGAGTGGGAGCACAGAGAATCTGCTATCGATTTGGTGAAGGAATTGAAGGCAGATGGTGTTACTATTTGCAGTGTTGAGCAGACGGAAAAAACGACCTTGTTACAGGATATTGCTGGTTTACCTGAAAAACGTTTTGCGCTAGTAATGGGAAATGAAGTAAATGGAGTGGATCAAGAGATTATTGATGACTCCGATTACATTATCGAAATTCCCCAGTTTGGAACAAAGCACAGTTTGAATGTTTCTGTTTGTGCAGGAATTGTGATGTGGGAGTTCGCAAAACGATTTATAGAAAAGTGAAAAATCGGTAATTTTCTAGTCTTTATATACTCTGTTTAGAGCAGCTATCCTGTATCCATTTACCACAAAACCGTGTGGTAAGGCGTTAATTTGAGCAATTTGCATCAAAGATTCATCCTCCAGCGGCAAAAGAGTGTATTTGCATCATTTCTAGAAAGAAAGGGAATAAATTGTGTGGAAATTTCAAGCCCATGCGAACTCTACTTACGGTAATATTAACAGTTGTCCTTAATTGCTCTTTTGCGCAGATCACCATAGACAATACTTCATATACTCCCGCTCAATTGGTCGATGGTGTTTTAATACCGACAGGGAGTGGAACAACTATTTCGAATGTTCAGTTTAGTGGAGTTTACAATAGTTCCAATCGATATCAGATTGGTCATTTTTCAACTACAGGAACAACTTTGGCTGGAATGGGGATTTCGAGTGGTTTGGTTCTGTCCACAGGTAATACAGCTAACATACCGTTGGCACTTGGGACGAATCCAGGATCAGCTGGGCAGATGTCTACAGGGTATACTTCCTGTACAACAGGAGAATTAAGAGAAGGAGGTACGTGCGGAACTTTCATCAATGATGTAAACATATTAGCAGGGTCTAATAATTACTACAATGCTGCAATTCTTGAATTTGATTTTGTCCCTGTATCAAGCAATGTGGAATTCAAGTACATGTTCGGGTCTGAGGAGTACGAAGATGATGGTGGATGGATAAACTATCAATGTTCTTCGTATAACGACAAGTTTGGTTTTCTGATTAGTGGACCTGGAATTGTGGGAGCTGGAGGTTACGATAATAATGCTGTAAACATTGCCACTCTTGCAAATGGATCAGAGGTTGGTATTAATTCTGTAAACAATGGAACGGTTGGTTCAAGCGGAGGCGCTCCAAATGCTTCAAATTGTTCGGGTGTAAATCCAGCTTGGGTTCAAAATGCGTCAACTGCTGAGTTTCTAGGTACTATTGATGGAACCCAATTGAACGGGAATACAATTGTTCTTACTGCCTCACGAAGTGGTTTAACACCTGGGCAGACGTATCATATTCGTTTGATTGTAACAGATGTGAATGATGCAGCATACGACGCTGTTGTGTACTTGGAAGCGGGAAGTTTTACTACTCAATCACCATGTACACCACCAGCAAATCCAACAGCAACCGTAACAATCCAACCCGATTGTACGACACCAACCGGTACGATTGCAATTACAGCTCCAACAGGAGTGAATATCGAATACAGCGTCGATGGAACCAATTATCAAACGGGTGCAACGTTCACGGGCTTAACACCTGGATCGTACAACGTTTTCGCACAGGACATGTCAACAAATTGTGTGTCAGATACATCAATTCTGGTTGTCAACGCCTTGCCAGCTTCACCTTTAGCACCGACAGCCTCAGTTACAATCCAGCCAGATTGTACGACTCCAACAGGCACAATCGTCGTAACGGCTCCGCTAGGTGCAACATTAGAATTCAGTGTCGATGGAATCGCTTATCAGTCCGGAACTTCTTTCAGTGGTCTTGCTCCAGGGAATTATGATGTTACTGTTCAAGATACAAGTACAGGGTGTACTTCAGTTGCTACAAGTTTAACAGTTAATGCTGTACCGAATGCTCCTGCAACACCAACAGCTTCAGTGACAATCCAGCCAGATTGTACAACACCGACAGGAACAATCGTTGTAACGGCTCCGCTAGGCGCAACATTAGAATACAGCGTTGATGGCGTTTCGTATCAATCAGGAACTTCTTTTAGTGGTCTTGCACCAGGGAATTATGATATTACTGTTCAAAACGCAAGTACGGGTTGTACTTCAGTTACTGCAAGTTTAACAGTTAATGCTGTACCGAATGCTCCTGTGACACCAACAGCCTCTGTAACGCTACAGCCAGATTGTACAACACCAACAGGGACAATTGTCGTAACGGCTCCGCTAGGCGCAACATTAGAATACAGCGTTGATGGCGTTTCGTATCAATCAGGAACATCTTTCAGTGGTCTTGCACCAGGGAATTATGATATTACTGTTCAAAACACAAATACGGGTTGTACTTCAGTTGCTACGAGTTTAACAGTTAATGCTGTGCCGAATGCTCCTGCTACACCAACAGCTTCTGTAGTGCTGCAACCAGATTGTACAACACCAACAGGAACAATTGTCGTAACGGCTCCGCTAGGTGCAACATTAGAATACAGCGTTGATGGCGTTTCGTATCAATCAGGAACATCATTCAGCGGACTTGTCCCAGGGAATTATAATCTCACAGTTCAGGATACAGGGTCAGGTTGCGTATCTACATCACTTCCCTTGACAGTTGATCCAATACCAACGGAGCCAGTTACACCTACATTTCAATTTACAACGGAAATTGATTGCGACAATTCAACTGCTAGTATTGAGATCTTAGGACCGATCGGAAATAATTATCAATTCTATTTGGACGGCGTGATTGCCGCTCCAATTGGTCAGTACACAATTGACAATCTTCAACCATCAACGAGTTATGTGTTAACAGTAACCAACACTGCAACGGGTTGCACTTCAGGAGCAGCGGGGATTAATTTAGGAGCTATCCCTTCTGATTCTGATTGCAACCCAGTAGTGTGTGGAGATTTATTTGTGCCAACTGCATTCTCTCCTGATGGAGATAACAATAATGAGTCCTTTGGGATCAAAATAAACGCGGATTGTGTTGAAGAAATGACATTACGTGTTTTTGATCGTTGGGGAGAACTTGTATTCCAATCTACTGACCCAGAGACTAAGTGGGACGGAACCTTTCGGGGTGAGCTGTTAAACGCAAATGTCTTTGTCTACACCCTAGAAATTAAATTGACCTACGAGACAGAGGTGAAAAGCCTGTCTGGAAATGTTACACTTTTTAAATAAGCACCTATGAAAGTATTAATAGCAAGTACAGCTTTTTTTATGACTCTTGCGGTTTATGGACAAGACCCTCATTTCTCACAGTATGAAGCGACGCCTTTAATTGTAAATCCTGCGAATGCTGGTTTAAAGCATGACTTACGAGCTGTTGTTAATTACAGAAACCAATGGGGAGCTGTTGCAACGCCATACAAAACAACAGCATTCTCTTTTGATATGCGCACGGATAAAGGAGGAACGAATAATTCGTATTTCGGAATTGGTGGGCAATTTTTATACGACAAATCTGGAGATGCAAACATGTCTATGCTTCAAGGTAATTTGAATGTTTCAGGAATCGTCAAACTTGATGCGAATAACAAATTGAGTTTAGGACTAATGGGAGGGTTTGGTCAACGCGGAACAGATTATGATAATTTTAGATGGGAAAGTCAATATGCCAACGGTTCCTACAATTCTCAATTGAGTTCCAACGAAACATTCGCAACTCCAACCTTCTCTTATTTCGATGCGGGTGCGGGAATAGCCTGGGCCTATGGTAAGGATCAAGCTTACATTACTGCAAATGATGGAGTCAAAGCGACGGTTGGTTTCTCTGCATTGCATTTTGGACTTCCCGCAGCTTCATTCAATGGTTTTGATGCTACTTTGAATACGAAATTTATTGGTCATGCGTCAATGGAAGTAGGGAAGACTAATACGAACCTTACCTTCATCCCCTCTCTTTACTATGTTCAACAAGGTAAGCAGCGAGAAGTTCTTTTTGGTAGCACGTTCAGATACTTATTGCAAGAGGGTTCTCACTTCACTGGGTTTAATAAATCATCTTCAATTGGGCTTGGAGTTCATTATCGATTAAAGGATGCCTTAGTGACAAGTCTTCAAATTGATTATGCAAATTATACTGTCGGAATAAGTTATGATTTCAATGTTTCTCAGTTGTCCACAGCATCAAATATGAGAGGCGGTCTAGAGCTGTTTCTTAGGTTCGTAACGCCGAATCCATTTGGTCGTGCATCAGTCTCTAAATTCAGATAAATTCCAATTGAGTTATTCTCGTGCATCTTGATCCCTTTTTGCTATCTTTGCGCCCTTAATTACTCTAGTGAAGACTTGGATCAAATATATTCTACAAAAGCTATTTGGGTTTCAAACCTATTTATATGTTTTCGCGAAATATAAAATCCGAACACTTAGAAGAGACCAAAAGGAAAACGACTTTTTCCACTTCCTTGGAATGTTGAAAGATGGAGAAGGGGTTGTTTTGGATATCGGTGCAAATTTGGGGGTCATGACGGTGCACTTAGCACAAAATTTCCCTAATTCCACGATTCACTCGTTTGAACCGATGCCGGATAATCAGGCAATTTTCAAGAAAGTAGTGGCAAAGTACCAGCTGAAGAATGTTGTGTTCCACGAAATTGCTCTTGGTGATACCGAAGGTAAAGTTCAGATGATCCTTCCTGAAAAAGACGGAGCAAAATTCCAAGGACTTAGTCATGTTAAGGACGATTCAATTACAGAATGGAACGAAGGATCTGAATTTGAAGTACCCATCAAAGCCTTGGATTCAATCTTTAAGGAAGAGAAGATTCAAGGGATCAAAATGGATGTGGAGAATTTCGAGTACTTTGTATTGAATGGTGCAAAGGAGTTATTGTCGAAACACAAACCTGTTGTTTACACTGAATTGTGGGACAACGAAAACCGTTATAAGTGCTTCGACCTCCTCAAAGATTTAGGTTATTCGACCTTCGCCGTGAAAGGAGATAAACTCGTTCCTTTCAATTCAGACGATCACGACGTCCAAAATTTTATCTTTACAGCCAATTGATCGTTTTTTAAAACGAATCACGTAGTTTTTACGTTAAGGCATCAGATGCAACGAAAATTTCTTTCTGGTTTAGTACTCATGTTGATCTTGAATCTCTTGATCAAACCGATTGCTATTTTCGGAATTGATGCGAAGGTTCAAAATAGTGTTGGGTCTGAGCAATATGGAATTTACTTTTCGCTCTTGAGCTTTTCGTTTCTATTCAATATTCTACTTGATTTTGGTATTAGTAACTACAATACCAAACGTGTTGCTCAACATCAAAAAGAGGCGATTTCCGATTTCGGTAAAATGCTTGTTTTGCGGGGAGGATTATTCGTGATCTATGCAATCGTTTCTTATTCCATTGCTTTCATTTTAGGCTGGGGAGAATTTGAAATTTACTTGCTTTCATTCATGGTCCTCAATCAATTGTTTGTTACTTCAATTGCATTCGCAAGAAGTTACTTCAATGGGATGTTAATGTTTAAAACGGAAGCCTTCCTGAGTGTCCTTGACCGTCTACTGTTGATCGTGTTTTGCGGGGCATTGCTTTACCTTCCAATTACAGATAGTACATTCAAAATTGAGTGGTTCGTTTGGGTTCAAACTATGTGTTACGGGTTGGCTTTTATCGTTGCTTTTGGTTTATTATTGCGAAAAACGGGTGTCCCTAAGCTGAAATTCGAATCAGAGTTTTCTTTTTCTCTCATCAAAAAAAGCCTGCCATATGCCTTGCTAATCTTGTTGATGATGATCTACACACGGGTCGATTCTGTGATGGTAGAACGTCTTCACGTGAATGGAAAAATGGAGGCAGGTTTCTACGCACAAGGTTTTAGATTATTCGATGCGCTCTTCATGTTTGCCATGATTTTCACAGGCTTACTTTATCCAGTTCTCTCTAAGCTGATCATTCAGAAAAAGGACTTCAAACGACTTCTTTCGTCGGCGACAAAGTTGCTTCTTGGAGGAACGATTGCTTTGGGAATTATCGCCTATTTTAATGCCTGGACCATCCTTAGTTGCATTTATGATAATGACATCAATTCGAGTGTCGTTCCCTTCCAATGGTTGATGTTAGGTTTTGTTGGAATGGCTGCCAATTTATTATTTGGAACCTTACTTACCGCAAACGGATCGCTCAAGTTTTTGAACTCCGTATCCGCCATTGGAATTGCGCTTAATATAGGAATGAATGTGTTCTTAATTCCGAAATACGGAGCCAGCGGTGCAGCCTTCGCCACTTTGATAACCCAAGGTTCTGTTTCGGCGGTGCAGATCATCTACTGCATGATTCTTTTCTCACTCAAAGTTGCCATTCTTCCCATTATTCAGTTTATCGGGTTCATTGCGTTGGTTTGGGTGCTCTGTTACTTCGTAAAAGTTGATTCTTTCGGAATGTTTCTTGTCGTTGGTGGAGGTTCGTTTGTAGGGATGTTTGTCTTTGGATTAATTGATTTCAAGCAACTTAAATCGATCTTGGCCTCAAGAGGAAAAGAAGAAATTTCTGAAGGATAAAATAATTTGATTTTTTCGCAGTTTAATAGACTGAAGTTGAGATAACTCTTTTGAATAGAAACGTTAACTTCGCGCTACGAAAAAACTAACTATGAGTGAAAATACGCCTGATTTTCAAGATGAAAGTCAAAACCTTCTACTTTTTGTTTGGCGAAAACGCAAAATAATCATCATCCTTTCTGCACTGGCATTTGTTGCGTCAATTGTAATTTCTTTATTCTTGACACCTTTATACAAATCGACAGCAATCGTTTTCCCGACTGCCACGAGTACAGTGTCCTTCTCGGAACAGAGAAATGCGAAAGCATCATCGATGGATTTTGGTGAAGAGGAACAAGCGGAACAATTACTTCAGATTCTTCAATCATCGCGAATTCGAAATAGAATTGTTGAGCGCTTTGATTTGTTCAATCACTATGAAATTGATCAGGACGATGAAAACCGTTACTTCAAACTAGGGCAAGAATACAATAGTCATATTCAATTCTCAAGAACCAAGTATGGATCGATTAGTATTGATGTGTTGGATCGTGAACCTGAGTTAGCAGCGGAAATTGCGAATAAAATTGTTGATTTAATCGATACCGTGAAGAACAACATGGTGAAGGAACGTACGATTCCTGCTTTTGACATTAACCATCGTAAGCGCCAAATGCTGGAAACTGAAATTAACGGAATTTTGGCCGAATTGGATAGTCTTTCAACCATGGGAGTTGTGACCAGTGAAGGTCGAGCGAACTTGTATCAAGCCTACAATGAATCGAAAAGTGCCGCTGACAAGGCCTTTGTGAAGAACCAAATCGATGTGAACATTAAACACGGTGCACGCTTTGATGGATTAGAGCAATTGAGAGATGAGCGTATCACGAAGTTGACGAAATTTGAAGATTCTTACGAGCAATCAGAGTCTGATGCAAATGCAAATTTCAACCATAAGTTTATCGTTGAACCAGCCGTTGTAGCAGATAAAAAAGCAAAGCCTAAGCGCATGATCATTGTTTTGTTAGCAACGATGGGAGCATTCTTCTTTGTAGTCTTTGCATTACTTGTGCAGGATCGCATCGCGAAGCTTCGTAAAATGGCTTAATTGCAGACCCTTCGATCACATACTCTTATTGTACTAGCAAGCCTGGCTTACATTCTTGTGTCGTGTTATTTGGTGTGGATTGATCAAGCCTACCTTGCACTTGCTCCAGTTGGATTACTTGCAATGTACTGTGCAATCGCATATACCCAATGGACATATTTAGCTCTTGCACTTTTAACGCCACTATCGGTAAATATTGAGGAATACACAGATAGTTTCGGACTGTTTATTCCTACGGAGCCTATTCTTTTCGGCTTGTTGATTTTAATGTTGTTGAGGCATATTCAGGATCGAGCATTCGAAAAAGAAATTTGGCGACACCCGATTGTTTGGGCAGTATCGTTCTACCTTTTTTGGATATTTATCACTTCAGTTACAAGCCAACATCCAATGGCTTCGTTTAAGTTTTTCCTGACAAAACTGTGGTTTGTTGTACCAATTTTGTTCTATGGACCGAACGTATTTAAGCAGACCAAGCATGTAAAAACATTCATTTGGCTTTTAACCATTGGGATGGTAGTTGCCATTACATACACCTTAATTGTACACGCTAGTTATAATTTCGGAGAGAAAGAAGGACACTGGGTAATGTGGCCGTTTTTCAAGGATCACACAATATATGGAGCAGCAGTGGCATTTGTAACTCCACTAATTTTCGGATTGTACTTCATGAAAAAGCACAATCCTTTGATGCAAGTTACCATCATTGGTTTGGCGATTATCATTGTTTTAGGATTGTATTTCTCCTATACAAGAGCGGCGCAATTGAGTGTTGTTGCCTCCTTGTGTGTTTTAGCAGCTATCAAATTGAAGATTAAGTTTTCTTGGATTGTTAGTGGAGTAGCCATTTTAGGAATATTCTTATTCCTGTCGAAAGACGCTATTCAAATGGAGCTTGAGCGAAACAAAATTGAACATACCACCAAGGAAGGATTTAGTGAGCGTATTCAGAGTGCTGCGAATATTACTACGGATGCATCGAACCTGGAGCGACTGAATAGGTGGTCTTGTGCAATCGAAATGTTTAAAGAACGACCAGTTTTTGGGTTTGGTCCGGGAACATACGCTTTCGAATATGCACGTTTTCAAGATCCCGATAACCTGACTATCATTTCGACGAATTTTGGAGACGGTGGTAACGCGCATAGCGAGTTCTTGGGTCCACTTTCTGAATCAGGGTTGATCGGAATGCTTTCTATGATTTTTATCGTGATTGCTATTTTCTACAAAGGAATCACGCTCTACATAAAATGGCCTACCGACGACAAAGAGATGCGCACCCTGATTTTGTCCATGAATATGGCTCTTGTGACTTATTTCGTTCATGGGACATTCAATAATTACCTGGACACAGATAAAGCGGCTATTCCAATTTGGGCCTTCTGTGCTGCGTTTATTGCGTTGGAGATCTCCTTAAAGAAACGAGAGCAACTGAATTGATTCGATTGTTAGAGCGCTGCGTTTTTGGATTGCTTATAGTATTTTGAGATCATCCAACTATCCAACTATCCAACTATCCAACTATCCAACTATCCAACTATCCAACTATCCAACTATCCAACTATCCAACTATCCAACAAAATACTTTTTTTCTCCCTCGAACGTTGTACATTCGTAACAATGTTGATTTTTCTGAGAAACGCAATACTACTTTGTGCTTTTTTGCTCCCATTCGCAGTTAAGGCACAGCATTCTGGACTTCGTACCATGACTGTTGCGCACGCAGATACTATTCAACTTGACTCCCTTTCGATTTACCCGAATTCCTTTGACATTAAGTGCGGTGGTAAAGCATTCTCTGATGACAGTTACCAATTGGACTATGCTAAGTCACAGATTATCTTTTTAGATAAATGCGATGATTCGTTACAGATCACTTTTCGTGTTCTCCCATTCGATCTAAGTTCACCTATCGTTGCACGCGATAAAAGTTTAATTTACGACGAGAATAAAGGAACGCGGGAGCGCTTCATGATTACATCTCAGGAAACCAATGCCGATATCTTCGGAGGCGCAGGCTTGAATAAGCAAGGAAGTATCTCACGTGGAATTTCCTTCGGAAACAATCAAGATTTAGGAGTGAACTCAACCTTGAACCTAGAGCTTTCAGGTCAGATTGCGCCGAATCTGAAATTACTTGCTTCCGTTTCAGATGATAATTTACCAATTCAGGCAGATGGTAACACGAATAAACTGCGCGAATTCGATCAGGTCTTTATTCAGGTTTACAACGATCAATTGAAACTAATCGCAGGAGATTTTTGGCTATACAAACCTAAAGGTTATTTCCTTACATATAAGAAACGAGCTCAAGGGCTAACCATCAATTATCAATGGTCACCAGAGAAAGGAAAAGTTTGGAAAACACAAGCGAGTGGTGCCTTATCAAGAGGTAAGTTCCAGCGACAAATCATTCAAGGAGTGGAGGGGAATCAAGGGCCATACCGATTGCGGGGTGCGCAAAATGAACCCTTTATCATTGTTCTTGCTGGTACAGAAAAGGTTTTTATTGACGGTAAACAACTCGAACGCGGGCAGTCCTTTGACTACGTAATTGATTACAATACGGCTGAGGTAACTTTCACGACAAGGAATCAAATTACCAAGGACACACGGATCGTAATCGAATTTCAATACTCAGACCAGAACTACGCACGAAGTCTCGTTCAATCTTCGACATCGTACAAAACGGATCGTTTCGAATTTTGGATCAATGGCTATTCGGAGCAAGATGCGAGAAATCAAACCTTACAACAAGAACTCAGTATTTCTCAGAAGCAAAAGCTCGCAGCGATCGGTGACACCTTAGGTTTGGCGCGAGCTTCCAGTATTGATTCCGTTGGCTTTTTTGAAAACCAGAACTTGTATAAATTGGTTTCCGTTTCTGGTTTCGACTCGGTTTTGGTCTATTCTGTTGATCCCGATTCGGCGCATTACCGTGCAACCTTTGAACAAGTAGGATTCGGTCAAGGAGATTACATCTTTAGCAATTACAACGCCCTCGGAAAAGTGTTCGAATGGGTAGCACCAATTGGCGGGGTTTCTCAAGGAGATTATGCACCATCAAGAACGATAATCACGCCAAAAAAACGTCAAATGGTAACTTCAGGAATTGCTATAAAACTGACGGACCGATTGAAGTTGGAAACAGAATTGGCGTATTCGAAGATTGATCAGAATACATTTTCGCGCTTTGACAGTAAAGACGATGATAGTTTTGGTGCAATGACAAAATTGACGGGCGACATTCCTTTGTCCCGAGATAGTTTACCCAACTGGACTTTAAGAACAACGCTTGAAGTTGAAGCACGAGACAAAAATTTCAGTCCAATTCAGCAATATCGAACGGTTGAATTTGATCGTGATTGGAACACAAGAAACAAAGGATTCGAAGGAAACCAGTTGGAGTCGAAAGTTGGTGCAAATTTCATGAATAGGAATTATGGAAACATCAACGTTCAAGGACAACAATTTTTGATTGGAGGAGATTACCAAGGATTTCGTGGTTTTACCAATGGTAAATGGAGGCAAAAAGGCTTCGCTGCGACATGGGATGGGAGTTATTTATCCAGTAGAACAACCCAGTTAAATGAATTCGTTCGACACCGAGCAGACATTTCGCAATCCATCGGATGGTTCAAAGTTGGTTACAAAGATGATCATGAGTTGAACCGCTTCACAACGGATATTTTGCAACCCTCAAGTTACCAGTTTTTCGACTACCAAGTGTACTTGGCGAACAGTGACTCGATCAAAAATGAGTACAGAATATTCTATCGAGAGCGTACAGATGACAGATCAGACAGTACATCGCTTCAGCGAGCGGCGAAGGCAAAATCAATTGGGGCCGAAGTCAATTTTACACAATGGAAAAATCAAACTTTGAACATTGTGACGAGCTATCGAGAACTAGTTGTTACCAACACTGATTTGATCAATTCGACTCCAGAAAACACACTGCTAGGCAGAATTGATTATCAACTCAAAGCGCTGAAAGGAGCAATCAATCTGAACACCTTCTACGAGATAGGATCTGGGCTGGAGTTGAAACGTGAGTTCCTGTATATCAAAGTGAATGATGGACAGGGTGTTTACACTTGGATTGACTACAATTCGGATGGGATCAAAGATTTAAATGAGTTTGAAATTGCACAGTTTGCTGATCAGGCAAGTTATATCCGCGTGTTTACTCCGAGTAACGAGTATGTAAAAACCTATTCGAACGAGTTGAATCAATCCCTGTACATTCGACCAGAGCGATTATGGGCATCTAAGAAAGGTTTTTTGAAAGTAGTTTCGCGTTTTTCCAATCAGACCCGTGTTCGAATCAAACGGAAAACAAACATTTTCAATGGAAACGCAGCCTTCAACCCATTCTTCTCGAATATTTCAGATACCTCGTTGATCTCAACAACATCAAACTTGAGAAATACCCTTTACTTCAATCGAACATCTAGTATTTTTGGAGCACAATATGTTTATCAAGATCTCCAGAGCAAAGTTCTACTCGCCAGTGGTTTCGATTCGCGTCTATTGAAATCGCATGAGCTCTCGATTCGTTGGATCATTAAAAAGCAGTTTGCCTTAGAAGCAAAAGGATCGCTCGGTGATAAAGCGTCTGCCGCGGATTACACGACAGGTCGTGACTACACCTTGTCTTTCTGCGCAATCGAGCCAAGCATTATCTATCAACCTTCAACAACATTTCGAGTTACATTGGATGGTCGGACATCCCAAAAAACGAATGCGCTATCTCTCGGAGGAGAAGTGTCAAAAGTTCTAGAGTTTGGAAGCACATTCAAATACAATCAAGCGGAAAAAGGAAGCTTGCTAGGTGGGATCAAAACTGTAATTATTGAATACGACGGAGATGCAAATTCTGCACTTGGATTTGAAATGTTGGAGGCATTGAAACCTGGAGTGAACTACACGTGGAATGTTGGTTATCAGCGTTCAATTTCCAGAAATCTGCAATTGTCGATTCAATACAACGGGCGAAAGTCAGAGGGTAATCGCATTATTCACTCTGGAGGAATGGAGGTTCGTGCTTTCTTTTAATGAACTTCTTGTTTAGGGATTTTTTTCTACCTTGTTCTTACTCAAAAATCTTTCATGAAGGGTTATCTTGCTATTCTATGCTTATTCGCGTTTTCCTGTTTGGGTCAAGATGTTTTTCTGATTGACAAGAATGAATCAAATTTTGGTAAGGCTACGACGGATGAATTTACGATTTATGAATCCCAAGACAATAGCATCTCACCAGAAGAATTTATTCGGCAAAAAACAAGTTTTGAAGGAAAAAGTCTGAGTGAAAATTCTACCACTTTTGATTTCACTTCATCGTCACTTTTCTTGCACTTTAGTATAAAAAACGAGAGTGAAAAAGATCAATCCTTAGTCCTTGAAACTGCTCGACCATTTACAAATCACATTGACTTGTTTTGCGTTGAGACAGATGAAACAGTGCTTACAGGTGACGCCATTCCGTTTGATTCAAAATGCTTGCCGACGCACGTGAGTGCATTGTCTTTATTTGTGCCTTCAGGTGAAAGTCGGGAATATGTTCTTCGAATAAAAGCTGAAGGAGAGAACCTGAACTTACCGATGGTTTTTTATCAGGTTGATGAATTCTTGGAGTTCGATTCTAAGCGAAAAATGTTCATAGGAATCTTCTTAGGTATTTTCTTGTTTGTGATCATTATCTACTTGGCATTTTTTACAATGCTCAAGGAAAAGCTTTTTCTGATTTATGTGCTTTACGCAGCCTTTTCAGCTCTTCTACAATTTTCTGTAGATGGTTTTATGCACGAATATGTTTTCACTTCAGGAGGCTATTTCACTCAGCATTGCGTCATTTTTATTGCAGGTTCAGTTGTCATTTTAGGGGTCGAATACGCTTCTAGATATCTTGAGTTAACTGGATTTTTGAAAAAGTTCAGAACCCTGATTATTGTGATTGTTTCAGTCACGATGATCTTGTCTCTTGTCCCACAAGTTTCATTTGAAATACCTTTTAGGTTGATCAATGGATTCTCATTGGTAGGATTGATTTTTATGATGGTCTCTGGTTTCGTTCAGAGAAGAAAGCGAGAAGTGAGCAATCTTTTCTTGATTGGATTATCCTGTTTGGTGCTCGGTGGACTGGTGTTTGTGCTTGGGAACCTTGGTATTTTAAACCTTCCATTTATCACGAAAAACGCCTTGAAGATTGGAACACTTTTGGAGATGATTTTCCTTGCTATTCTGATGGCGGGACGTTACAAAACATTGCAAGAGGAGCGTGAAAAAGCACAGAAGGAACTGTTGGTACAACTGGAGGAAGCAAACGTAAAGTTAGAGATTCAGGTCGCTGAACGAACTAGGGAAATCGAACTGCAGCGAATCCAGTTGAAGGAGAAGAATGAAGATTTTATGGCGAGCGTTACGTATGCAGAACGTATCCAAAGTGCGGTTCTTTCCAATGAAGAGAAGTTCAACGATTTGCTTCCGAGTTCATTTGTGCTGTTCCAACCGAAAGATGTTGTGAGTGGAGATTTTTATTGGGTGGATGAATTGGATGAGAATACCATCGGCTATGTTACTGCTGATTGCACGGGGCATGGTGTTCCAGGAGCCTTGGTGAGCATCATTGGGAATCACTTGTTGGAATCGGGTAAAACGTCGAATGGTCTGCTTAATCCGGGGAAGGCGCTTGATGAATTGAGCATTGGAATGAATGCCGCCCTTAACACACAATATGCAAGTGAACAACTTCGTGATGGAATGGACTTGACCCTTTGCCTCATTGATAGAAAAGAAAGGAAGCTTCATTTTTCAGGTGCTCGAAACTCAGCCTATATTGTTAGAAAAGGGGAGTTAATTGAACTGAAGGGAGACCGTAAATCGATAGGATTCAATCCGAAGGAAGAAAGTCATGAGTTCCAAACACAAAGGGTTGATCTGGAAATAGGTGATATGATTTATACGTGCTCGGATGGTTATGCTGATCAGTTTGGAGGTGAAAAGGGTAAGAAGTTTATGTCGAAACGATTGAAAGCGTTGTTTGCTGAAATCAGCGCTCTTCCATTGCAGGAGCAAAGAGAGAAATTAGCGCTTACTTTGTCAAATTGGATTGGTGATCTGGAACAATTGGATGATGTATTGCTTATTGGGGTTAGAGTTAGTTAGCGCTACTGATTGCTCCATAGATAAAGCGGCGACAAGAATACGTTTTTCTTCAGAAATTACCCTCATGAAGAGTATGCTCGTCTATTCGGCCCCTTCAGAATGCTTCAAATGCATGTTGTACACCATTCCATCGGAAAGTCCAATTTTCGGAACAATCACACTTTCACAGCTTAATTCTTGCATAATGTACAAGTAGATTTCAAGAGCAGGAACGATTACATCCGCTCGATCTGGTCGAAGTTGGTAGCGGGTCATTCGTTCAAATACGGTGAGTCCACTCAATTCATCGCGGAGTTCTTGCATTTGTTTCAACTCGATTGGTTGCATGGGGCCAGCGCCGAGAAGCTTATGTACCTTATTGATGTTTCCTCCAGTGGCGTAGATGTGACGAACTGTACTCAAATCAACATGATTCGAAACCCAATCGTGAATTTGCGACCAAATGTCTTCTGAAACTTTTCCTTTCAATAAACGAAGAGTTCCAATTTTGAACGATTTAGATGCTGTTCGGATACCATTTTCAAAAACACTGACTTCGGTACTTCCTCCACCAACATCAATTACGATAAATGGGATAGCCTTGTCAATTCCCATCAAGAAAAAAGTCGATAAAATCAATTTTGCTTCTTCGGAACCTGGGATAATTTCGATGTTCACCCCCGTTTCTTCCGAGATCATTTTTTGAACGGCTTCCCCGTTTTTCGCTTCACGCATGGCAGAAGTAGCGCAAGCACGTAATTCCTTAACATCAAACAATTCAGAAATCAATTTGAAGGCTTGCATGCTTTTACGAAAATCCGCTTGTTTTTTTTCAGGAATAATGCCTGAATCGAATACACTTTCACCCAACCTTAATGGAATACGAGTGTAAGAAAGCTTCTTTACAAATGAGGCACCTTCAACCTCCGAAACTTCTCCGATTAGAAGTCGAGCGGCATTTGTTCCTATGTCGATAGCTGCGTATTGCACGGAAACAAATTTAACAGAATATGGTATTGACTCGAAGCAGCTTTTTGGAACTTATCAACAGGAAGTTAAAGTGGTTTTGTAGGGTTTGGTGGTGGTTCTGATTGTGGGGACGAACCATTTCCTAGTGTTTGGCAAACATGGTTTTGTGTAATATTTATTCGTAACTTATATATGGATCACATCACTATTTATGACTTTAACCTACATCGCAAAACGCTTGAACACGCACAAGAAATGTGTTAAATACCTCGAGAAAGAACGCTGGGGAAACATCCCTATCTGTCCTTATTGTTCTAGCAAGAGGAGCAGTCCAAAAGGGCTTCGACATACTTGTCTTAAGTGTAACCGATCGTTCAGTGTTACAGTTGGAACAGTCTTCCATAATTCTAACCTCCCATTGCAAAAGTGGCTCATGGCAATATCGATCATGTTATCTGCGAAAAAAGGAATTTCTGCGCTTCAATTATCCAGGGATTTATCTGTAAACAAGAATACAGGATGGTTCCTACAGATGAAGATTCGTGCGGCGATGAAAGAGGGAGAATTGGAGTTCTTTGAAAGAGAGTATCGGGCGGTAAGAATCACTTTGATCGGGGGACTAGGTAGTTCTCGAAAAAGGAAGGAACTCAAAGTGGACAATCATCTTTTACAAGGGGGTGGTTCTTGCTGGGGACATTTGAAACGAGCACTGTTTGGTCAATATCATAGGATTGATGAGCGTTATCTTCATCGCTATGTTGATGAGATCAACTACAAATATGAACGGAGAAACAGAAGAGATCAAGGATACCCCGAGCTGATGAAGCGGGTCTTGAAAATATAGGTTTGCCAAATACTAGGAAATGACTAAAGACACATCCCAAACACCACTATTTCTTTCTGAAGAAGATCTTCAAAGGGACACCCGTAAACAAGAACTCATCCCTCAATCGGTTTTCCAAGAAACGCTTGTAGCTATCTGGAATGTACTGAGGCAAATTACAGAAGAACGCAAATGCTGGCGAGTGCGTAGGCAACTGTTGAATGTACTTGATACGAACATACTTTCCTTTCACCGAGGGTGGAGGAGTGGCCATGATGATTTCTTGCATCACATCATTCAACTCTGAAGTTGGAATTTTGCGCGTTCTGTTCTCGTGAACTTCCATCACTGTTTCCAATGCTTTGTGAATCCGTTGCTTCTCAATTGTAGACGTAAAGATGATTGGAACATCATTAAATGGAGCCAATTGCTCACGGATTTTCTCTTCGTATTCACCCATCGTTTTGTGATCTTTTTCGATAAGATCCCATTTATTGATGAGCACTACAACTCCTTTCGAGTTCTTCTCGATGATGTAGAAAATATTGAGGTCTTGCTTTTGAATTCCTTCCGTTGCATCTACCATGAAGACACAAACGTCTGAATTTTCAATAGCGCGAATCGATCGAAGTACAGAGTAATATTCGATGTCTTCCTGAACCTTTGCCTTCTTTCGAATTCCAGCAGTGTCGACTAACATGAAATCGAAACCGAAAGACTTGTAGCGTGTGTTGACAGTATCGCGGGTCGTTCCTGAAATTTCAGTTACAATGTTTCGATCTTCACCTGTCAAAGCATTCACAAGAGATGATTTTCCAACATTTGGTTTTCCAACAATTGCGATGTGAGGTAAGTTCGATTCTTCGTTCGCTTCGTCCACTTCCTTGTCGAACCCTTTGATGATATCATCCAGTAACTCTCCTGATCCACTTCCATTTGTTGCTGAAAGATCATAAACATCTCCAACTCCGAGTGACCAGAATTCAGAGGACATTCCAACGCGCTGCGTATTATCCACCTTGTTGGCAACAACGTATACTTTCTTGCCAGATTTACGAAGCAATTTCGCTACCACTTCATCCAAATCAACAATTCCCGTCATTACGTCTAACATGAAAACAATAACGGATGCTTCTTCGATTGCAATTACAACTTGCTTGCGAATTTCAGCTTCAAAGATGTCATCAGAACCCTTCACGTAACCTCCAGTATCGATTACAGAAAATTCCGTTCCGTTCCATTCGCCACGCCCGTACAAACGATCACGCGTTACCCCACTTACTTCCTTCACGATGGCGCGTTTCGATTCGGTCAATCGATTAAATAAAGTCGATTTCCCAACATTTGGACGTCCTACAATTGCGATAATATTTCCCATGACTTCTAGCTTGAATGTGCTGAATGCACAACTTTCAATTATTCGGTTTTAGTAACCGTATTTCTTCAATTTGTTTTCAGATCCGCGCCAATCTTTATCAACTTTCACGAATGTTTCCAAAAACACCTTGCTCTCAATAAATTTCTCAATCTCGATACGTGACTCTCGTCCCAAACGTTTCAACATTGTGCCACCTTTTCCAATAAGGATTCCTTTTTGTGAATCGCGCTCAACGATAATCAGTGCACGAATACGCGTAATATCTTCCTCCTCGATGTACTCTTCAATCTCCACCTGACATGCATAAGGAATTTCCTTTTGAGTGTGCATGAAGATTTTCTCACGAATGATTTCTGAAACAAAAAACCGCATTGGTCGATCTGAAATGGCGTCCTTTTCAAAATAGGGTGGGCTTTCAGGAAGCGCCGCGAGAATACATTCCCAAACACTGTCCACGTTAAATCCGTGTAGTGCCGAAATAGGAAAAACGTTTGCGTTCGGAAGGCGACTTTGCCAGTACTCCAGCTTTTCCTTCACGTTTTTCTGATCAGAAAGATCCATTTTATTCACCAAACAAAGCACAGGGATTTCTAAGCGTTGAATGCGCTCAAGTGTTTCCTTGTGATTCATTTCTGTTTCCTTCGCATCTGTGATGAATAGCAAAACATCAGCATCTTGGATGGATGTATTCACATAGCTCATCATACTATCGTGAAGTTTGTAGGCTGAATTTACAACTCCTGGAGTATCGGAAAATACAATTTGAGAATCCTCATTATTCACAATCCCAAGAATACGGTGTCGCGTCGTTTGAGCTTTATTCGTAACGATAGATAATTTCTCACCCACCAAACGATTCATCAACGTCGACTTCCCAACATTTGGGCTTCCTACAATATTTACAAATCCAGACTTATGCGCCATGTGTCGCTAATTTCCTGCAAAGATAACGCTTTCACCGCAGGTCTAACAAGGTAACACGGTTATTTTGGGGCAATTGAGGGCAAAAATGGCCGCGCAAGTAAACCCTCCGATATCTTCGGAAGGTTTACATGTGGGGTTACTCAGTGTCTAGCGACGCCCTTTTCGGGTGCTAGTAGTTTTTCGAGTTGTAGTCTTTTTTTGCTTTACTGCACCTGGTCGCTTTGTTTTGGTGCTTTTAGTCTGAGTTCCTTTCCGCTTCACAGTTGTTGTTTGCTTCATACCTGTCTGCGTATTCGGTGATTTCTTAACCGTAGTTGTTTGTTTTTTGCCAACTTGTGTGTTTGGCGACTTCTTAACAGTAGTCGTTTGCTTTTTAACCACCGTTCCATTATTTGTCTTTTTAACAGTCGTTGTTTTCTTAATACCAACTTTATTATTGTTCGCTTTTACAGTAGCACTTTTACTACTCTTGTGGAAGTATGGTGAGTGAACATGGTGCGCATGATAGTGCGTGTGAGCATAATGACATCGACGAACTCTAGTTCTACGGTAATATGGTCTATGGTAACGAATCACTCGAGGACGATAAACTGCCCAAGTGACTCTTCTCCAAGGTCGGTGCCATTTTGGGTAGTATCCCCAACGATAAGGAGATCTCCATGCAACGTATCGAGGTCCGTAAATGTGTCTCACAGGTCGCCATGTATTTACATTGACAACAACACTGGGATTCTTTTCTTCGGCTGGCTCAACCATGTATTCTTCTCCATACAATTCAGAATCTCCAATAACTTGTAGGTTTACTTTATCTTCTTCAACCTCTTCCATTTCGATCACCGCAACATCCTGCGATTCAGTTTCGTTTACTGGAACTTGAAGTGCTAGTGAGTGTGCGTTGCTATCAGCGTGATCGACTACACGAATGTAATCTACCTCACCGTCTTCGTTAAGGTCCAGGTTGTTTACACCGTTTGATTCGGTGTTCAATTTCTTTTCAAAATCTTCAACATCTTTGGATTCTTTGAATAATTCAAGAACTCCGTTAAGATCTAAATTGTCTCCCTCCAACCCTGTGGAGTCTGATTCTTGTGCGAAGGAAAATGCTCCCAGTAGAGCGACGAATAGTGTTAAACTTGCTTTTTTCATGATGTCATTTTTTAGGTGTAACGTTCCTTAGACTGATGAGAATTCAAAAGGTTTAATAAAGGGGTATTATTTTTTGTAGTTTGGACCTATGGAGGGAACAATGAAATGCGAAACATGCGAACACGAGATAAGGAAGTCAGTTAACTTTTGTGAGAATTGCGGAACGACAACAGCTGGGATTAACACTGATTTAGACTTTGCTGTAAAAAGAGATGAGAGAGGACAAAAATTAATTTTTAGAGGGCTGCTCGTACTTTGCCTATGAGAGATTTATGGTTTTTTATTGGATAAAATTGCCGAACTCACAGGTTCCATTACGCTGTATAGTACCTTAAGCCCAATTTCTTTGGTGGTTGGACTTCTCGCTGCTGGATCCGCATTGTTTATAGCTCTTGGTTTGGATATGGGCAAACGAAAGATATTTGCGATCCTTCTTGCTTCAGTTTACGCTTTTATAAACCTGTTCTGGATTGTTGAATTTGCTTTTGCATAAAGAGCGTCTAGATAATTCTTGGATTACAAACTGCGCGTTAAAACGATTGTCATGAAAGTCTCAACTTCATCTCCTGCAGTTAAAACCAATTTAGTATCTGTCAATTCAGCAACTTTGAATTCAAGTTCTTCTCCAAATGAATCGAGCGTTAGAACCTTAAGTTCGTTATTGTATTGCCATCCAGAGTCTTTTGTGTCTCGTCCGGGTTCACCAAGCAGCAGAACATTTTCATCTTGAAATTCCATCCAAGGAGCAGTGCTCTCGTCATCGAACTCTTGCTTGTTTTCTTCCATTTGCATTGAATGAACAAACCATTTTCCAATTATTTCTTCCTCAACTGATGCTGAAATGGTTAATACTCCGATGAGCAGAATAGCGAATAAAAAGAGTGATTTTTTCATGATGATTAATTTTAGTCTATGTCATTTCCTAACAGCTCCTTTTCGTTTCGTTTTATTTCGGGAGTTAGGGTGGTGATACCAACAATTACGATTAAGACTTCAAGAACGATGAACCAAACGGCACGTTCGTAAAAGACCTTACGGATCAATAAGGTAATAAAAACAGTCGCTGCAACGTACACGATGGATTGAAAAATACTGAGTGCAAAGTCAACGATTCCTTCTATTGAGGCGACGTCAAACGATGTAAGAAGATCAACGGCTAAATCTACTGTAAGTAGGACATAGATTAAGCGCGTAAACTTAAACTCGGGTGCTTTGGATTGAAAATAATCTACAATTGAGAATAGCCAGATAAACGAAACAATTGATCCAATGGTGGAAAGTACACCGTAGTATTTTGGTTCCAAAAGTTCCTTGTTTGCTACCATTTGCAAAAAGTAGATCATAAAAGGAAGAAGTACCAGCACAGTGAAAATGGTCGTTGGTACTTTGAGGACAATATTTTTCATGAGGTAAATGTAGGCGTTAATGTTATGAGGCTTTCTTCCAGAATGCTTTATTAGAGCTTCTACCATCTTTGAATCTTGTGACAAGTTTTTTCTTCGATAAGCGTTCGATAATCATTTTTCGATCTCTATTTTTAATAATCAGATGGATGGTTTTATTGTCATCATCGAGCCACCATTCTCCTCTTTTTTTGTCTTTCTTTCCTTCACCCACCCAAAGAAGATTGTCATCCGCGAATTCGATCCAAGGAACTTTTTTTTCTTCCGACATATCTCGAGTTTCTCCATTATGAGTCATCTTATAGGCTCGCCATTTCCCTTTGAGTCGACCTGCCTTAGTTGCAGATAGGTTGAGCGCTCCACATATGAATAACAATGAAATAACAGCAACTTTCTTCATGCCTTAGGTTTTTTATCAATTAAAGTTTACATCAAGTGAATGTTTCACTCAATAATGCTATTTCGTTATTCCTTCCAATTGAAGCATAAATGCATATATCATCGCTACTTCTTTGTAGCGCTTGAATCGACCTGAGGCTCCACCATGACCAACGTCCATGTTGCAATGCATGATTAGCTGATTGTTGTCTGTTTTGTATTCACGCAACTTAGCAATCCATTTTGCAGGCTCCCAATATTGCACTTGGCTATCCCAATAACCTGTTGTGATCAATAAATTCGGGTATTCCTTTTTCTCAATGTTGTCGTAAGGAGAGTAGGTTTTGATGTAATCGTAGTAGACCTTATCTTTTGGATTCCCCCATTCGTCAAACTCTCCAGTAGTCAAAGGAATTGATTCATCAAGCATTGTAGAAATCACATCTACAAAAGGAACTTGAGCGATGACCCCATTCCACATAGCTGGTTCCATATTTACAATGGCACCCATCAATAATCCACCTGCACTTCCTCCTTGAGCGTACAAGTGCTCGGTTGATGTGTAGTTGTTTTCAACTAAAAATTTCCCGCAGTCGATGAAATCATAGAAAGTGTTTTTCTTCTTGAGCAATTTACCATCTTCGTACCAGCTGCGTCCCATTTCTTGTCCACCTCTAACGTGAGCAATTGCAAATGCAAATCCTCGATCGAGTAGGCTCAAACGAATAGAACTGAATGTTGCATCTATCGAAGAACCGTATGATCCGTATGCATAGAGTAACATTGGAGCGTTTCCATCACGTTTATATCCTTTTTTGTAGACAATCGACACAGGTACTTGAGCTCCATCTCGTGCTGTCACCATAACTCGTTCTGAAGTATAATTATCCGGTGAGAACTTTCCTCCCAAAACTTCCTGCTGCTTAAGGAGTTTTTTCGATTTCGAATTCATGTTGTAATCGTATTGCGTTCCAGGCGTCGTCATGGATGTATATCCGAAGCGCAATTCATCTGTGTCAAATTCAGGGTTTGAGTAGGTGTATGCAGCATAGGCTGGGTCATTGAACTCAATGTAATGTTCAGACATATCTACCCAGTTGATTACGCGCAATTCAATGAGTCCATTCTTTCGCTCAGTTACGACTAAGTGATTCTTGAAGATGTCGATGTCTTCCAAAAGCACATCTTCACGGTGTCCAATAACTTCTGTCCAATTGTCCTTCCCAGTTTTATCCAGTGGTGTTTTCATCAATCGGAAGTTTTTCGCATCCATGTTGGTCGTGATGTAAAAATTGTCTTCAAAGTGATCGACATAGTATTCCAAATCGCGTTCACGTTGTTGAAACACTGTCCATTCTCCATCCGGATTGTCCGCGTCCAAGAATCGATATTCCGTTGAAAGCGTTTGGTAGCAATCAATCATGATAAACTTGCGAGATTTTGTCTTGTAGACGCTGCATCCAAATGTTTCGTCCATTTCTTCGTATACCAATTTGTCTTGTTCGACAGGCGTTCCAAGTACGTGTTTGAAGATTTGATTCGACCTCAATGTAACAGGATCTTGCTTAGTGTAGAACACCGTTTTGTTGTCGTTCGCCCAAGTAATACCTCCAGTCGTATTCTTGATTTCATCTTCGTACTTTTCTCCAGTGACGAGATTTTTAAAATGAATAGTGTATTGACGGCGTGAAACCAAATCG
>CAJQOB010000055.1 GCA_905479845.1 uncultured Flavobacteriales bacterium | reverse complement strand
TGGAATACGACGCGGCTCAAAGTCAAGCTATATACAGAAAAGATGGTAACAGCATTGCCATTCACCTTTGTTTGGTAGAGATCGTTGTCTCTGAAGTATGCGATAATTTCCTTCCCACCAATCTGATTGAAGAGTTTTTTATCGTCCACGGACATCAAAACGGACGCCTTATTTTTGATGAGCACTTTGTGTAAAATGGAATCCGATAATTGTAGTTCCATCGAATCTCCTTTTAACTCTGCACCATTCGACCATACAATTGGATCTCGAAACAACTCCATTTTGTCGTCATTCGGGGTGTAGGAAATGCTATCCGCTTTACATTGGAACTTGGTTGAGTAAATCGATGCTTTTCGATATGCTCGCATATATTCGATGCTGTCTTCTTTGTAGGAATACAGTGTGTCAGCATGAACGTACATCGTATCATCTTTCAATTCCTTGATGGCCATGGCATGTCCTGTCAGGTACGAGTAGTGGAGGCTGTCTGAGATCATTGCGTAGTCTCCTTTGAAAGACATTTTCTGCGTTGAATCACTATAAAAAACATTTCCTTTTCCAATGTTCGTTCCTTCCTTTGGAAGATAAATAAGTGTGTCTCCACGGATCAAATCGCTGTCCCGTTTGATCTCCGCGTTTTTTCGCAATTCTCCTTCTTCGGTTTCAGTATTGTACCAACCTGCTTCACAGAAGATGTTCGTTCCTTTGGTTTCTATATTCGTTGGGCCGTAGAAATAGGTTTTCTTTTCACTGTAGCGATAACGCAAAGTATCAGTAGTCATTTTTACTTCCCGACTTCTGTAGTCAACATTGTTACTGAAGAAGAAATTCTTTGAATCAGGATGGAAATAACCTACACGACTTGTTAATACTTCATGCGAAACAATACTTTCAACACGTCCACCTTTTCTGTATATAGCTTGACTTTGAGCCGCGTCGTATTCCAGTTCGTCAGTTGTTAACTTATATTCATTGTCGCGTAATCTAACATTGCCCCAAAGCGTTGCCATTTTTGTTTTACCATTGTAATGCAAGGAATCGCAAAAAAGGTTCAGTGTATCACGCTTGTTGATATGCACGCGCCCGTAGGCTCGAACAATCTGTTTCTTCTCAAAATAGTGTGCAGAGTCGCAGTACATCTTATTTCCCTGGTAGAGGAAGTTGACATTTCCAAGTAAGCGGAGCTTGTTGGAATTTTCATCCATGATCATTTTTTTTGCACCCGGCAACAGCTCTAGAATACTCTGAGCGGTACTTTGCGTAGGAAGCAAAAAAAGTGCGCATCCAAGGAGCGCACTTTTCACTATATTTTTTAGTGTGATCAAGCGAGCACTTTATTGTTTAATGTTTGTGTTCTGTCCGGTCCAACCGAAACAACAGTAATTGGTACTTCCAATTTTTGTTCCAAATACTGAACGTAATCTTTCAGTTCAGAAGGAGCGTCATCGAATGAACTCAATTTCGTTGTATCGCAGTTCCAACCTTTCACTTCTTCGTAAACAGGAACAACTTCGACATCATTAACGTCGTATGGGAAGTAATCGTATCGCTCACCATCAATTAAATAATGCGTACAAACATTAATTGTTTCAAACGCGTCAAGTACATCTGCTTTCATCATTGAAAGTTCTGTTACTCCATTGATCATGATAGCGTATTTCAATTGTGGAATATCAATCCAACCACAACGTCTTGGACGACCTGTTGTAGCTCCAAATTCGCTACCTTCTTTACGGATTCTTTCTCCTACTTCGTCGTCTAATTCAGTAGGGAAGGGACCACTACCAACGCGCGTACAGTACGCTTTGAAAATTCCGATTACATCTCCGATTTTTGTTGGAGCAACCCCCAATCCTGTACATGTTCCAGCGGTAACAGTGTTTGAAGAAGTTACGAATGGGTAGGTTCCGAAATCGATATCGAGCATTGTTCCTTGAGCACCTTCAGCTAAGATTTTCTTTCCTGCTTTCATCGCATCGTTGAGGTACTGCTCACTATCGATAGCTGTCAGTTGTTTCAATTCAGAAACCGCTTGCAACCATGGACCTTCCAATTCTGATAAATCGTATTCGAAATCAGGGAAACGCTTCAACATGTCTTTATGTTTGTTCACTAGAGCGTTGTATTTCTCTTCGAAGTTCGGAGAGAAAATATCACCAACACGCAAACCGTTACGTCCCGTCTTGTCCATATAAGTTGGCCCGATTCCTTTCAAGGTAGAACCGATCTTGTCTTTCCCTTTTGCAGCTTCAGATGCAGCATCCAAAATTCTGTGTGTTGGAAGGATCAAGTGGGCTTTCTTCGAGATCACCAATCGCGATTTGAAATCGATGTTGTATGGAGCCATTTTCTCCAATTCACCTTTAAAAATCACAGGATCGATTACAACACCGTTTCCGATTACGTTCAAAACTCCTTCACGGAAGATACCAGAAGGAATCGTGTGAAGTACATGCTTAATCCCTTCGAATTCAAGTGTGTGACCTGCATTTGGTCCTCCCTGAAAACGAGCGATGATGTCGTATTTTGGCGTTAAAACGTCAACAATCTTTCCTTTGCCTTCGTCACCCCATTGTAAACCAAGTAAAACGTCTACTTTCATTTCTTTGTGTTAAAAAATTCGATTCCCTCCGCTTCATTTTCGCAGATGGTATATACTTCAGTTAATTTTGCTATTTCAAAAATCTTCTCAACATTTCCAGAGATATTTGTGAGGACTAAGTCTCCACCCATAATTCTAGATTTTGTTAACGTACGCATGAAAAACCCTATTCCCGAGGAATTTGTGTGTGTCAAGTCTGTTAAGTTGAAAACGATTCGGTAGTAATTCTGATTTAGGTGATTGAAAACTTCTTTTTCGAAGTCAAGGTAATCTGCATCAGATGTGATTTTTCCCATTAGGGAATAAACGATAACTAGATTGTGAATTTCGATGTCGTAGTCTAAGTTCATTTTTTCTCAGATTTATCGTCAGGTTGATTTTCTTTTTTCGTTCCATAGAAATAGAGCGAATGGTGTTGGATATCTACACCGAAAATCTCTTCAATCGTCGCTTTGATTGTTTGAATACGTGGATCACAAAACTCTATCAACTCACCAGTATCTGTTAAGATAACGTGGTCATGTTGTTTAGAACCATGTGATTTTTCAAATTGCGCGATGTTCTTTCCAAATTGGTGTTTGCGCACAAGATTACATGCGAGCAACAATTCAATCGTATTATACAGTGTCGCACGAGAAACGCGATAGTTTTGATTTTTCATCTCCACATACAACGATTCAATATCGAAATGTCCTGTATAATTGTAGATTTCTGCGAGTATCGCAAAGCGTTCGGGTGTTTTCCGGTGCCCATTTTTCTCAAGGTATGCTGAAAAAATGTCCTTAACGGTACTTTGTAACTCTTCCTGAATCATTCATAATTCATTAAGCAGCAAATTTAGTGAATATTGATCGTAAGGAAACAACATTTTTAAGAATGAATTAACGGAGTTATTCACAATTGGTTTTTTTAAGCATCATTTATCATAAGCAAGCACAGGATCAAGCTCATTGGCCTGACAGAAAGTAAGAACTTTAAAAACGGCTTCGTAGTGGGCAAATTTGTGTCCAGCAATCTTTATCGCTTTGATTTTAAAAGGAGATTCATTCATTCATTCTTTCTTTCTTTCAACACATCGATATAGTCGTCAAATGAATATTCAGTTTCATCATCCGTGAACTGGTATTTATTATTCTGCAAAATGATTGCCGTCAGTTGATTTTCTTTAGGCCTATCCGAATCCGCTTTCTCCTCTGGTAGATCAAGAGGCGTCGTCATATTTTTCAAGATGGACTCAAGTTTCTTTTCACATTCGCTACAATCTGGTTTTTCAACCGAGCAAGACGTAAGAAAAGCAACAAGGAGTAGAATCAGGAACTTCGACATATGAATAGATAATGTTAAGTTTCTAAGATAGGTAAAACGTGTAACTCTGCGTGATTACGTTCGAGTGCCATTTAATCGTTCGTGTTCATTCAAAAACAGGTATTTCTACCTAAAAAGTTACCAAACTCTCTAAATATCTTTACAGGACTAAACTCTAGTGAAGTCCAGAAATCACGTAAAACAACGGGGCGAATCCTGAAAAGCTATACGAGTAAGGAACATTAACCACATTTATTATGTCAAATACAGAAACAGGTCTTTATTTATACGATGGGACCATTGGAAACGTAGGAATGCCAGGGGCACCAGTTGTTGATTTCAGATTAGCGGTAAACGCTGTGTCAGGAGATGTTACTGGTCAAGTAGAGATTCACCAAGCCATTCAAGGAGGAAATTATTCAGGAAATGTCACTGGAGTAATGCACTATACTGGTTACGGTGAGTACACGAAAGTTATTTCACTTCAAGGATATGTTCATGCTGCACCACCATTAATTGGAACATTCCCATTCAGAGCGCACATGTCGATCAATAATGAAGGAAATGGAATGGGAGGATTCGATTACTTGGATGTTCACGTTAACGGTGTGCCAGTAACAGCTAAATAATTGAGTTTACTGCTACTCAACTAACTTCTTTAAACAAAAAAG
>CAJQOB010000054.1 GCA_905479845.1 uncultured Flavobacteriales bacterium | reverse complement strand
CTGTTCAATTTGTTGTTAGTGTCCATAATTATTTAACTGTTTGATTACCAGTTAAATATAGTCATTTTCAAACTGTTAAACTATTGATTTTTAGTGAATTATTGAGGTGTTTATCAACAATAAAGTGTGAGTTTGCCCTGTCACTAGTATGCTAAAGATAGCTTTCCAGTATTATTTTATTACGTATGAATTCTTTTCGCAAGGCTTCATTTTTAAGGAACGGATCGCCGACAAGATTTGTTGTGTATTCATTATGATTTGATTGCGTCCCAAATGATTCTATTTCGAATTCCATTTTCCCGTTCTTGATACTTGAGCATTTGTATCCTTTTGGGCGCTTGGGAATAAGCAAACTATAGGCTGTTTCAGTAACTTGAATTTCGATATTCCCTAGAAAGTCGATTCTGCCAGAAAGTTTTTTAGGGTAAAAGGAAGTGGAGAATTTTTTCCAATTCCTTAGGGGGTATGAAGTCGCGTTCAGACAGTGCGTCTTTATGTATAGAAAACCATTGGAGTGTAAATTCCCTTTCATGCTATACGGGACAAGAGGAACATGCAGACTAATATCTGTTTATATTCTCGAAGTGAGAACACTTATGTTTTTTTAGCCGCTGTTATGGGTACACATACCTTCATAACCTTTCCAACTCTAGGTCGAAAGGGGTATCATCAAGATCTTCAATATTACCATAACTTTCCCTAAGATAAATCAAATGTAAGTTTCCGTTTGTACCAAGGATGTATTGCTGAACACCACATGTTGAATTTCTGTTACAATGTTCACCACAGGCATAGTGAATTTCTAAGATGTCATTGTCAACAAAGTATCTTCCAGTTTGCTTGATGTACATGATTCCTGTTCTAGAGTACAGATTGCTGTTCTCAAAAGAAATAATTGATGTTTGAGAATAATTGATTTCTGGCAATTCGACCTTTTCTTCAAAGGATAAGCCAATCAGTTTTTCTTCATTGAGACTTACCCCTTTCTGATTACAGGATAGAACGATGAAGGATACTAAGAAAATTCCCACAAGAAGCTTCATATTCTGTTCGTTTGTCGATTGATTTGAAATGCTATGGTTTCAGGTATGCTGTATCTAGCTCTTCATTACCCATAACGGATTTCGGCTATGCTTTCGTGCCGACTCTCGAATATAGGGAATAAAAGGCATGAAGCATTAGGCGATGTTACCAACATTCATTTCAGTTTAATTGTATGAGCCAGTGATCTTACCGAGTCGATTGAATTTTTAAAGTCCGATTTGACAATTCCTTGTATAAGCACAGCCTTTTTTTTGTCACTCACAACGAGAAAGTACATTTGACACTTCTGATTATTCAAATTGCCATCGACAATTCTTTCAAAAGCATCGTAACCATTCACGGTTTTACGCGAAGAATAAATTTCCTTCGTAGTTTCATAACCGTCTTTTTCGATCCCAGTAAAAATAAGCTCATAGAGCCTTTCAGGTTCTTGTTCAACATATTGTGAAACAGTGAGAATAGGAGTGAGAGATTTAAAATCTATGTCATTTCCTTTTAGTGTATATACATAGTTTCCTTTGAGATATTGATTGTATGCGAATTTTGTGTTTGTAAGGTCAAATTCGAAGTCCATCCTATCGGTAGGATCCGAAACTGTACCTTGTTCATAATAAACAGATAATAAAGATTCTCTTATCTGCTCGTATGCAATTGAATCATTAATCGGGCAGACTGCCATAATTACTGCAGCCGAAGAAGAGTTTCCAATTATAAGACTAAGACCAGCAGCGGTTGGGTTCATTTGCATTGAAAAGAGGGTAGCTGAAAAGTCATTAATTACTATTTCTTCCTTGGAAATATCTTTGCCCCCGCGGCTCTTAATATGTTCGACGTTGTTATTGGCTAATTCAATTTCGTAACTCGAGTTCGGATGGTCAATAACCACTACAATAGGTATCCCGTCTTTCTCGAATCCAGTTGTAACTGATGACAACTCCGACCCGATTGGTGGGATTAAGGACACTCCAGTAGCTGGTATTTTTATATGTTCTGAAGTCAAAGAGTTAGTAACTTCCAATTTGGACTGTTTTTCTTGAGCTTCAGCTTTTGAAGAGGAGCAAGAAGTAAAAAGGCAAAGAATTAAAAATGCAAGTGTATATTTCATAATTTTCTGTTGCGACCTACTATGTATTCATTGTTGGTAACGGTCTGCAGCTAGAAAGTCGTTGGCTTTCTAACCACGAGTTTTATTTTAAAGTTACTAATGATTTTTTAACCAAGATTGATTTCACGAAGCGTAAGTTCCGTATGCTTTTTAGGTGCTGTTAGCAACATATTTTACCATTCTCGAGTGGCGATTAGTTCCTCAACATCTGCTTCAAAACCATACGCTTTGGAAATAAACTCAAAGTCTTCAGCAAGGCACTCCCTAGCTCCAGTTTCAATTTCACTGTTGTTTTGGAAAAATTCTTCTTGAAGATTATTTATTTCGTTAGTCGAACTGTGTGTTAATGTGTATAATTCATCCAGTGACCTAGGGCTATTTGCTTCAATAGCAACACATAAGTTTTCAAGGATAATTTTGCATTTATCAACCAAAAACGTCGGGAAGTATGAATCTGAGTACATACATTCCAAAAAATCATGATTCAGAATAGAGGTACTTTTGATTTCGATCTTATTGTTCATTTTATCTTCTTGAGTTGTTTGCTGTGCCTTCCCGGATTCGCACGAAACCATGAGGGCTATGGTTAATAAATACAGTAGTTTGTTCATTTCGGTCAATTGTTGCTAACTCGTAAATATGTACACCCCTCCAACAAACAAATGCTTACAATCACTTATTTTCGGCTAGGCGCAACTTAAATACACAATAAATCCAATCCTTCAGCACATGCTCCACATTTCGCTCACATAGCTAACACGCTTGTGAAATCAACCACCTTTCAAGGATTTCAAAAGAAACACCCGATCAATTAATCCTCTTTTGTCTCGTCCTGGACCAAATCAAATACCCTAGTGATGTCGAGACAATTGTTGCCGCAGTACCAAATACCCAGAAAGCCAAATAGATACCGACAATGGGTATGCCACATTCTTGATCGCGTACCCCAGAAGTGTACAAAATAAGCTCTGGGAACAGAAGGAAATACAACAGAAGAAATCCTATGCTGACAACCCATTGCAAACCAAAAGTTTCTCGCTTGCGGAACAAGTACAAAATATAGGTCTGAATTACTAAAACGGTCGTGATCAGAATAAACATCATCTCTTAGTTCGCCTCAATAATCTCAACCGCCTTTTCCATCAATTCATCCCTTCCTTCTCGAATTCCTTGAATGGTCGGTTTGCATTCAACATCTGGAACAATTCCCACACGCTGTGTTTCTTCACCGTCAGGATAATACACACCAATTCCTGTAATCAAGGTCGCAATTCTTCCTGGTAAATAAAACCTCGAAATATTTCCATCAGCACCTGCTGTTGTTGAGCCGATAACCGTAGCATTTGGATGCACACGATACGCCATGGCATGAAATTCCGCAGAGCTTTGAGACCTTTCATTCGTCAAGATTGAATTCTGATGAGGTTTGTGAATAGGCTACGTTGATAACTAAGAAGGCAAAAAAAGCGAGTATTGATTTAACCATTTAAGTGATTGTTTAGGTTAGGGCCTTAAATTTTCAGGAATATATATAATCAATATTGATCCGAAGGTTACGCTCAGAATAAAAAGATGGTGAAATCTTAATGAAAATTAACGTCCGAAGAGATAAAGTACTGCTAGAGCCTCAGAATTAGATGAGAAAGGTTTACTGATGAAAAGTAAATGAAACCCGCGTAAGGACTTATTCCACGTCTGTCTCTTCCATTGAAAAGATAACGTCGACCCGACGGTTAACCCGACGGTCTGCTGCGTTTCTTTCAGGATGCACCAAGGGCTGTCTATTGCTATAGCCTTTGTAGCTCAGTCGATCTTTCGAAATCCCTTTTTCGACAAGGAAATCATGTATTTCTTTCGCGCGAAGTTTGCTAAGTCTCATGTTATTGTCACAACAGACGTGTCCCCTAATGTGAGCCATGAGTTTAGGGTTCTTGTGAAGCGTATCGCACAAAGTGTGAAGAGAGGACACAGTTTCTTGTATCATAACACTTGTTCCGCCTTCGAATAAAATGTTGAGGACTAAGGGTTGATGCGCATTGATGTCGGGATCTGAAACTTCGTTGTGTTTCGGTGATTCGTCCTCTTCGTTCTCTGGATAGGCAATGAACTCCTCGGAGCTACAATAAATGTCAATGCGATTCCAATTTAAAGGAGTGAACTTTACATTAATCCGCTTGCTTCCCCACGAGTTGATCGTCACAGGTTTATTTCTCTGTCCTAAAACATCGATTACGTAGGTAATGCGAACATCCGAAAGTCGTTTGTTGGAATCTGGGGTGGAGCCTTCAGCAAAAGAACTCAGTTCAAGGATTTGTATACCTGTATCATCCAGTGTTGAGATGAACTCTTTTAATCTTTGATGAGAGTCAGTTGTTAATTCGGCGGAGTTTTTTTTGAAGTAGTATGATTGCACCCGAATAGCTGCAAACGATAATTGCGTGCAAGCTGTAAGGAGGATTAGTGTAATTAGATGCCTCATGGAACTCCATTTGTTTATTCTTCCAATAATAAAGATAGGGAAAGAGTACTGAAATCTGAAATTTCCCAAAGTGACAAAGTAACGAATGAGATGCCCATATCAGTTTGCTAACGTGAATTTTCAGCGGTATCGGGGCAGGCAGCGGTTTCTAAAGGGTTGTTAATTAGGATTTTCACAGTTGGAAATGTATGAGGTGCGTTGGGAAGTTCCAGCGCACAGGGTGGGGGAAAACGACATAATTTTGTTCAGACAATACCTCAACTCTCACCTTTAATACATGTAAAACGATGAAAAATTATTATGCAATACTGAGTTTCTTGTTTCTGATTACAGTTCAGTTTAGTCTGGCCCAAGCTGTAGTAGAAGATGAGATTTGGGTAACAATTGTCAACGAGAATGAAATACCTGCACATGAATCTGGACAGTTAAAGTCTAGTTCTCCAGAAATCCAAAGCATCATAGATCAATTCAATATTGTTAGCGTTGAAGCTGCGCTGCCGGATTCAAGAAGAGAAGATTTGAAAAAGGTCTATTCAATGAAATGTCAGTGTAACGCTGGCGAGCTAATTGCAGAGATTGAAAGATCTTCAAAACAGTTGAGACTTCCTGAACCTGCACCTGAATACCGATTGTCGATGACAACAAATGATTACAATGCTGAATTCAATCAAGATTACGCACTGGATTTAATCGATGCACAAGGAGCTTGGGATTACTCAACGGGCGATACATCAATGATACTTGGAATTTCGGATGGTAACTTTTTCGTAAATCATGAAGACCTACAAGGTGAATACATTAGTGTGAATACTTGGACGACTCCGGCTTACTATTACTATCACGGAACAGCTGTGGCTGTTGCAGCTGCGGGAGCAACGGACAACGGAGTAGGAAAGAGTTCAATAGGATATAATTGTAGAATGCGTTTGACAGGGATGGGGTATAATTCAATTTTGCAGATGACGTATGGAGGAGCTAAAGTGATTAACCTTAGTTGGACATCAGGCTGCTTTTATAGCGTTTATGCCCAATATGTAATTGATGAAGCCTATAACAATGGAACCATAATTGTTGCAGCGGCAGGAAATGGTAGTACATGTGGAGGTCCGAATAATTTGGTATATCCAGCCGCTAACGATCGTGTGATCGCTGTTTCTAGCGTAGGTCCTAATGACAATCATGAAAAGATTATCGGAGATCCGAGTACAACGCATCAGCACAATAGTTCGGTTGATATTTGCGCACCTGGGTACAATGTTCCGTTGGCTGTTGCCCCTGGATTTTATCTTACGAGTAGTGGAACTTCGTTTGCTGCGCCATTTGTAACAGGAACAATAGGATTGATGCTGTCATTGGATCCTTGTTTAACGTTTGAGGAAGTTGAAGACATTCTGTATTCTACGGCAGTAAATATTGATACGCAAAATCCAAATTACATTGGTGGTTTGGGGGCAGGTAGACTGGATGCTAAAGCTGCTTTAGAGATGGTGAGTAATTCGCTGATTAGTTCTGTTGTAACTGACATCTCTTGTAACGGTTTTAGCGATGGTGCTATTGATCTTCAAAATGTAGGAACAAGCGATACTTGTTCATGGAGCACGCTAAATGGATCGGGAGTGAATCCGGTGAGTGAGGATCAATCTGGATTAGCGGCAGGAACGTATTATGTAACAGTCGTTGACGAGAATGGATGTACAATGTCCGACACAGTGATCCTCAATCAGCCAGCTCCTTGGGTCGACTCAAGTGTGGTAAGCGCATACCCAAGTGGGTACAATGTTTCTTGCTACGGTGCTGCAAATTGTAGTATTGACGTGGAAGTGAGCAACGGAATGTCTGGATACACTTATCAATGGGCAAACCTTGATGGTTCAATGCTGTCCACTTCGTTTAATTCGCAAGATCAAACTGGTTTGTGCGCTGGAATGTACAGTTTAACTGTCACTGATAGCACAGGATGTACACTAATCGACACTTTTGAAGTCACTCAACCAACAGAATTGCTAGTAAGTTATGACTTGGGAACTTATCCAAGTGGAGATCATATATCGTGTAATGGATTCTCTGATGGAGAAATTGATCTCAGCGTTACAGGAGGAAATCCAAATTATTCATTTGCTTGGTCAGGACCGAATGGCGTGATGACCAATGCTTCAGATGAAGACCAAGTTGACCTTTCTGCTGGTACGTATACTGTGTTGGTTCAAGACATTAATGGCTGCGAATATTTAGACAGCATAAGCTTAACTGAGCCCTCAGTAATGAGTGTAAGCATAGATGTTTTGTCCGATTATTCTGGACTTCCAATAAGCTGTTCTGGAGAACTTGACGGAAATATACTTGCATCTGCAAATGGTGGTAGTTCTGGTATTTCCTATTCTTGGAGCAATTCCCCTACTCAAAGTAGTGCGCAGCTATCAGGTATCGGCGAAGGAGAATACACTGTAACAATTGTTGATACGAATGGCTGTTTAGCTAACGAATCCGTTAAACTCAAAGCACACGAGCTGCCTGTTTTGGATCCTTCTCCTGCAACTGAAGTATGTTTAGGCGAACCTGTAACTTTTGGAAACAGCGGTACGGATGCAGGAAGTTGCTTTTGGAGATTGAGTAACGGCATGGAACTAAGTCAATGTGGACCCAATACACTTTTACTCAACGAAGCAGAATGCCTCGATGCAATGCTCAATGTTACAAATGAGTATGGATGCATGGATTCCATATTTCTGGAAAATTACATCTGTGTTCATCCAAACCCGACAGCGGATTTTGAAGCAAGCAATTACAATTTAACGATCATTGAAAATACTGTGTCATTAAACAGTTATTCATCTGGTGCAAGTGAGCACGAATGGGATTTCGGAGATGGACAGTTCGATTTTGGAGAGAATGTATATCACACTTTTGAAACAATACAACCAGAAGGTTTTGCAGTACAACTTACTGTGTACAATGAGGCTGGATGTTGGGATACGACGACAAGAATAATTCGTGTAAAAGATGAATTAATGTTTTACGTGCCCAATGCATTTACACCGAATGGTGATGAGTTTAACAATGTATTCGTTCCTCAATTTGGAACTGGTTTTAGTCCAAATGATTATGCCTTCTATATTTACAATCGATGGGGAGAAATAGTCTTTGAAAGTCATGATCTTTCCGTAGGATGGGATGGAACTTACAATGGGAATCCTGCTCCGGATGGTGCTTATTCTTGGGGAATGACGCTCGCTCAGAATGATGATGTTGAGCATCCAAATTCGAAGAAACTTTACAATGGAAGTATGATGTTATTGCGCTAGTTGATAGGGTGGTTGTATGTGGTTTAGTTAAGTTGCCACCCGATTTAACTTAACTATTGAGATCAAAACAATTTGGGGTAGTAAACAAAATGTTTAAGGATCTCTATAGTCTACTCAAGCAAAGCCCGTGACTAATATCACGGGCTTTCCAATTTATCTACCTCCGCTGCGTGTTTTTTTGGCAGCTTCTTCCTGTCGTTTTCTTTCTGCAGCCTCTTTGGCTTTTCGCGCTGCTTCCTCACGTGCTTTTTTATCAGCTGCAGCTTTTCTGCGAACTTCTTCTTGTCGTTTTCGGTCAGCTTCAGCTTTTGCTTGCTCTTCAGCCTTTCTTTTCGCTACGCGTTCTCTTTCCTCACGTTCTCTCTTTTCTTGTGCCGCTTGCTCACGCTGTTCTTTTTTCAAACGTTCGGCTTCTTCACGTTCACGATTTTCTCTATCCCGAGCTTCTTGTTCAGCACGCTCTTCGACTTCTCTATTACGTCGAAGGCGTTCATCCTCGCGCTCCTGATCGGCTTTTTCACTGGCTTCTCTTTCCATTCGATCTTGCGCTTCTTGTTCTCGAATTCGCTCTTCGCGCTGTCTCTCCCTTTCTTCCTCTTCCAGTCGATATTGTTCTGCGATTCGCTCCTGTCTGAGTTGCGCTTCTTTATCTGCTTCGTCTTTCGGGTCTGGATTGCGAACATCTTCAAACGGAACACGATCATCTTTTTGTGGCTCCATTGATGGTCGGTCCTGTGTCCCATTTGTCACAGAACCACCAGTAATTGTTGGACGAATCGGTCCTGAATTCACATTTGGCTGTGGGCGATCTACTGGACGAAGAACCATTCCTTCCGTTGGATCTTCTTTTCTTCTTTCTGGAGCCGGTTCAATTTCCAAGTAAGCTTGATCGAAAATACATCCGTTCATATCGTCTTCCGAGACGCCAGATCTTTCGCACACTTTTCGGGCTTCTTCTTTTTGTGTTTCAGGAATCTCTTCAACAGTTCTGTGTACACGTGGGAAATTACGGTCCGTAAATGTATACGTAGAACTCCCAGGCGGATAATCGAAGAGAGACGTTGATGGCTTTACTCTGAAGCGATCACCCAAAGCATTGGCGATATACGTTAAACGACTTCGCTCGATTTCTTCACTCGATCCAGAAAATATATCTCCACTCGGAACATAGATGGACGCTTGATGCTGAGACTGACCAAAGTCATCACTTTGAACTCCATTGGCATTCCCGAGAAGTCCATCGTAGCTTCCACATTCTGTGACCGTCATGTTAAGATTCATTGATGGAGTACTTGATAAATTAAAGAGTTTGGCGTGTAAGATTTCCCCTGTTGGCCAATAAACCGTGTATTCCGTGCTCGTTGTTCTACGAATTATTCCGCCGTATGGAAGAAAGTATTTCCCTTTCGTGGCAATTTGAATTGGACGTCCATTTACACGAAGAGGAGCAGATCTGTCATTGTCAGGTATATTTCGCGCGTAGATTCCTACACGGTCTCCACCAACATTCATAGCGACAGCTGTATTGAAAGAAAAATCTCCCTTCTCTGGACTCTGGCGCGTTTGAACTTCCATTCCCGCGTGAGATCGTGTAAGCACAAACTCACCAACAGTTTGGAAAGAATAACGTGCTCTGTCAAATGTCACCAAGTGTGGATCGCCATAACTTCTTGCAGAAATAGTATTACAGTCTGACTGATTCATTTGAGGTAAGGGTCTTGGACGTGAAATCTCTTGATCTTGATCCGACGGCAACCGTGCTTCCGTATTTGTTTGCATTGGTTCGTTATTAACAAATGATCGTTCTACTTCTTTTCGAAGGTCATTTGGTAAAAGCGAAATCATTTGATACGGCGTTAAATCTTCGGGAAACATTCTGTCGGGGATGGTCTTGTTTTCTTTCATAGCTTCTAAGCTTTCTGCAAGCCATGTTCCTCGAACTGGGTCCCATTTTTCTAGTTTAGCTTCTAGCGACCGATTTTCCTTATCATATGATCCTGAATCAGTTTGAAGAACGGCAAATACCGATACAAATACGACCGATGCAACTAATAAATAGTACTGTTTTTTCATAGCGTTCTTTTATTGATTAATAATCAATAGGTAGGCAAATGATGTGCCACACTAAACGGTTTAGCACAGCGCACTTACGAGAAAATATTTATGGAATTTGGTCGATAATTTCATCCTGAATTTGTCAGGATGTTTTTAGGGAAATGCTGATTGTTTGATAAAAAATAATTTGAAATCACTTTTTATCAAACTCCGTATTGCATTCTTTGCACTTGTATACAGATTTCGAATATACTGGAAAGACAGTAAATATAAATGCCGCAATCATTGCTAGAAAACCTTTTGGATCTTTAATTGATTTGAAGTCAGTGTACAGTTGTGTCGATTGACAATTTGGACATTCGATAACTTCATCCTGATCATCGGTTAAGGGTGTATCATCTATTTCTGCAAGTATAGATTTCGCTCTCTCAAGATCTTCCTTGTTCACTTGAAGCCGAATTCCTCCAACTGCATAATTCAGTAAAGGATCCAGCGTTACGATATTTTCGTCCAGAATATAACAGCGAATATCCTCACTTTCCAGTCTGTTTTTAATGATGCGCGCCGCTATTGCCGTATCGTATATTTGTAAGGTGATTAATTCCATTGTTTCATTTTCAAGGTTCTATTATATCTAGCAATCAACACACTCTCCTCAACAACCCATCGCCGACATAAAACAAATAACCCTCAACATTCGGATAGTTCATCTCACTCAATACCAAAGCGTACTCCATCACCTGTTTCTCATATTTAGCTTTGGGATATCCAGTTTTGTAATCAACCACAATAGTGGAATTCTCTTTTAATATTACAAGGTCAGGTTTCAGAATTCTTTCCTCATTAGCAATGAATTCTTGCTCGTAAAGGGTATCATATGAACCTTCAAATAAGCTGAGATACTTTTCGTGTTTAAAAGTTCGAGTCAATTTCTGAATCAGTTGATCTTTATTTTCATGTGAGATATCTCCAGTGCTGATTCCAATTTTTACTTCTGAATTAATATCATCAATACTCCTAGTTCTGCTAATTAATAAATGAAATTGATTCCCGAACTGTCTTTCAGGAGAGAGATAATCACCATCGCCAAGTGCTTCGTTGTCCTGTAAAGAAATATGCGGAAACCACAATCGATCTTGAATAGATTCAGGAACGAAAGAAGTGTCGCTTTCCTCTTCAGAAGAATCGCGTTTTTTGTTTCTTGGTCCACTGTTTAGATCAACTTCCAGGGTGCCGTCCGTGCTCTTTGCATCTGGCATTTTTTCCAATACTTCGTGAAAGTGTTTTCCAAACTTCGTTTTGTCGTAAGCATTGTGAATATATAGGCGCTCCATTGGACGCGTCATTCCGACATAACAAACATTCACGTTGTCTGTCAATATTTGTGCTTCCTCTTCAATTTTCGCTTCGCGGAGTACATCGAGTACATCTTTGTTCGATGGCTGTTTGTAAACAACGTAGTCGCCAGTTTCCAGTAAAAATTCGGATTGGTTCTTTAATTTAAAATCCATCGACGGTAAAATCACTACTGGAAATTCTAGTCCTTTGGATTTATGGATTGTCATGATTTTTACCGCGTCATTGCTCTCAGGAATTTGAACGGCAATTTTGTTCTTCTTTGAGGCATAATCTTCCAAGAATAATTTCAAATCGGGACCGCGCTTTTGACCGAATTCGAAAGCAATATCCGCCAAATGATGTAAATACGGATCTTTCAATTCATCATATTTCATCAAACGATAAAAAGACTGTATACAATCATACAAGCCTTCATACTTAAAGAAGAATTCATTGTATCCTCCGAAATGATCGCTCAAAAATTGCTGATCGTTAAATGCGCGGTAGGTTTTTCCTTTGTCCGATTGGTGCTCTTGGATATAGGAAATGTAATCGTTGAATGATTGATCATTTACACGGAAGAAGATTTCAGCAAATTGCTTCGTTTCAGTGACGCCACTTGGTTTCAGCCTTCGATGTAAAAAAGCAATAGTGAGCTGAACGCGTAGGTTCGTGTTGATCAACAAGGAATCCGAAGACACAATTTTGTACCCAAGATTGGTCAGGCCGAGCGCCCAGGTGTTACAAATACGGTTCGTACTTCCCAGGATACTGATATCACCAGGATTAAATCCATCCGTGATGCATTCATCAATCCATGTTTTCAGAATTGGAATTAAATCCTTTGCTTCTGTTTTTTCTTCTTTGGATATG
>CAJQOB010000053.1 GCA_905479845.1 uncultured Flavobacteriales bacterium | reverse complement strand
TCTGGCTGTATTGTACTTACTCATGAACCCTTTCAATGCCGATCGAAGTCCAAACTCTGTTGGAGTTGCCAATTCAGCCCCATTAGCTTTTGCTTCTTTTCCGTTTAGCAAGAAATGAATGTCGTAATACTTACGGTTCTGTTGGTACAAGAATCCCAAATACATGCGCATGAATTCTTCTTCACCAATATAGCTCGTTAGGAAGTCTGTTCCTGCGAACTTTGCTTCACCATTGTCCATTACCATCATACTGTGTGCGAGCATCGAAGTGAAATGGATGGTGTTCGCCAAGTTGTGTTGAAGAGGAGAAACGTGATCTTTCCATCTTGAAATGTTGCGACTATTTTCGAGGAGGTCGAAGTATTCAATCGGATTTTTAATTTCCGAAATAGAAGGGATGATTTCCAAAGCTTCAAACGCAAAGTCTACGTCAGGGTATTTTTTGATGAGGGCTTGAAATCTTGGTGTGTTTTTCAAGTCGACAGCGTTTTCTAGTACATGATTCAAGTCGTCTTCAATGTATTGCTTGATTTCTTCACCGAATGAGTTGATACCGCTAGCATCAAGCTGTTTTAAGTATTCAGTCGTTCTTGGAAGAATGACCTTGAATTCAGCAAAAGGATCTTCTTCTCCTGATTGTCCAAGCCATTCCTGAATTTTATCAAAAACGTGCGATGTCAGTTCGTCTTTTATTCGCTGAGCTAGAAATCTTCCTAGCCCATCCATTAACATTTCAAAGCTCAAATCTCCACCAATGAATGGAATTGCTTTTTTAATAGATGATCCATGACTTACTGCCGCGAATTGATCAGATTTAAACGTGTTGTATGAATTGTACTTTTTGATGAATTTTTCGACGACAGAATCAAGGAATGCATTGTCCTGTCTATAGATTGTTTGAATTTCCTTTAGTTCTTCGATGTTAGCTGTGAACTGAGCAATAAAATATTGCATTTCCGCGGTGTTTGCCGCCTCTTTTGCTTGTCCAATATCTTTGGCAAGATCAGCCGTCTCTGGAGCATTCTGTGGTCGATACGTGTAGCCCGCGTACGCATCCAGAAGCGTTCTCTTTTGCGTGTAAATTTTATACTTGTTATGAACAGCTGTCAAATCTGTTTTTATACTTCCACGTTCTGAGTCAGTTAAGTACGACTTAAAATAGGTGATTACCTGTAGTTGGTCTTCATTCAATTCTTCCCGCTGCCTTTCGCGTGAGATAGAAGAGTAGTCCTTTTTCAGAAGGTCAATTAGGTGAGCGACATCTCCTACAACTGGAGAGTTTCGCTGTGCTTGTGAGTTTAGTGGGAGTATTAATAAAATGAATAAAAATACTCCGATTGGAATAATGGTCGTTTTCATATGCTAGTAGATGTGTTGTTCCAAAAATAACCAAAAAAAATGGACTGAATGAACAATTATGGAGCTGCTCATTTGGTTCAGAACACTTTACGCTAGAATTTTTAGCTTCTTAGAATTCACTAGAACTATGGTAGTCAATTTTCTTTGGAATTGGGCGAAGGTACTTTCGATCTCCTTGTAAATATTCGTTGAAATAAAGGTGTTGCAGAGAGAGTAAAATGTTCGCTCAATAAAAGGGATGTTCGAAATCATCTGCGCTTAGAAACTTCAAGTGAGCTTTTGCAACCGTACTCGAAGCAATTTGCCCTGTCGAGCGCACCGTGGTGTCTATCATGTACGATATTTTCGCAAACTTGCTTTGATCATAGCTTTCACCATCAAATTTCCTGAGAGCTGAACGCTCGAGTATCTCAAGGCTTAATTCGACGTCTTTTGCAACAATCTTCAGGTAAGGGTTTTGAAGTGACATTAACATGCCCTGATCAATGTTGTTCTGATAGTAATTTCGGTAATCTTCGGGTGCCGCAGATTGAAGTAGACCTTCAGCAAGAAAGAGAATTTCCAGCGTATCTAGTTCGTCTTCCAGATTCAGTGCGCTTTTCGCAAATTCATCTTCTAAACACACATATAACTCATCTTCAACAGCGTATTTTCCAGTACAGCCGATTAAAAGGGACGCTAATATTGAGTATACAAGAATGACTCTGATCATTTGATCTTATTTCTTGTAAAATTTAGCAATTCCCTTCGCTGTTCTCACGTAGTAAGTCCCAGAATTCAATCTAGAAATGTCTAAATGAACGAGGTTTCCGTTCGCTCCTTGAATGCGCGTCTTGTAATTTACTTCTTTCCCAAGAACATCAACGATCGAATAGTTTGCAAAATCGTTCTCCGCTAACTGAAAGGTGATTAAGTTAGCGGCTGGATTAGGATAGGCCTTAATTGCTTCACCCTTCTCAATTTCATCAGTGGAAACAATTCCAGTTACACTGATATTGTCAATAAACGTAGCCGTTCCGTTATCAGTTCCATTTCGGTCCTTATCGTAACGGTGAGTACCGGCAAAACCAATCGTGAATATGGTTCCGTCATATGCAGATAGATCATATGTGAGGTGCGTGAAGTCTGGATCATCGGTACCGTTCGTGTTCACTTGAACAACCGAGCCTTCTTCTTGTCCATTGATTGTAACAACGAAATACGTGTAATCGTCACTGCTTGTACGAATTTGCCTTTTATCAAACTCCAATTGAAGATTTGTTGTGTAGGTAGCATCCACACACAGTTTCACCGTAGACTTGAAATATGGGTTCCACAATTCTTGAAATGCTTCTGAAGCATTAGGTGTTTGATAACTTGGGCTAGTAGAATTTTCTTCAGTACCATCGAAAAGCAATCCGAATGAACCAGATTCAGCCGCACTAGCATCAACTGAGACTTCGTTCTTCATCGATTCGTGCACAACAAATTGATCGAGGGCATCCGATCCTGTTTCGAAACCATTTAAGTAAGGAATTGGAATTCCTCCAACAACGACTTTTTTAGTGAAGCTTTCTGAAGAAGTTCCGTCGCTCACTGTCAAAGTAACTGTATAAACTCCTTCTACCCAATAAATGTATTCAGGCGATTCGAGTGTTGATGTTCCAACACCATCTCCAAAGTCCCAGCTGTACGAGGAAATTGCACCTTCGGATACGTTGTAAAATTTGAATTCTTTATTGATCAGGCAAGATTCATCTTCGCGAACATAGAACTCAGCCTTAAGTGGAGGAGTGGCGCAAAGTAAATACGAACGCTCGTTTTGCAAGGTCCATAGAGCTTTGTCGAGTTGTTCTTCAGTAATCTGGTAACGACATTCTTTTG
>CAJQOB010000052.1 GCA_905479845.1 uncultured Flavobacteriales bacterium | reverse complement strand
TACTGATATCACCAGGATTAAATCCATCCGTGATGCATTCATCAATCCATGTTTTCAGAATTGGAATTAAATCCTTTGCTTCTGTTTTTTCTTCTTTGGATATGATCCGAACGCGACCATTCAATGAGGATCGAGGCTCCTGAGAAACGGAATTGTAAAAACTCGTTGAAATCTCAGGCAATCGATTTCTCATTTCATCGAAAAAGATGTTGTTCCAGTTTACGATCAAAGGGCTCGAACGCCAGTTGTTTTCTAACGGAAACACTTCTCCCATTTGATCGAAATAGTTCGACTGAAGTGCTATGTTTTGTTCACCTTCGGGATTAAAAATCTTTGGTAGAGCGACAAATTGCTCAGCCACTCCATTTTTAAACCGATAAATAGACTGTTTTGGATCACCTACAATCAAGTTCGTGTGTTCTTCTGAAATGGAATTGTGAATCAGAGGAACAAGGTTGAGGAACTGTAGTCGTGATGTATCTTGAAACTCATCCAACAAGAAATGTTGAAAGCGCGTCCCCAAACGTTCGTAGATGAATGGAGCATTTTCGTTTTGAATCAATTCTGAAATCAACGTGTTGAATTCGGATATTCGAATCAGTTGCTCCTCTTTCTTCACTCGATTCAATGCGCCAGCCATGTATTGCAGCAGCGCCATATTGAAGAAGTTTCGAAGGAAAAGGGAAAGAGAAGCGTATTCCTCAAGGTGCTTTTCCCAATAGTCGTTGATAGAAAGAAGTTCTTGTCTCCATTCCGGTGGGAAGCATTTTTTTGCAGTATTTTCCTTCTCCAAGTTTTTGGCGAAGGCGTCGGTGTAAATTGACTCGGTTTGAAATGAATCGAATCCAATAATTTTCACCACGCGTTTGATGGTGGTACTTGCCCCGTGTATATCTTTCGAATCGTATTGATTGGCTTCAAAGACTGATTTTAGTACACTAATTCTTGCCAGAAACTCTTCATCAATCTTCTTTTTGTGCTGAATCAATCTGCCGTACTGTTCTTCTGAGAAGTCCATTTCTAGCAGTCGAGCAACAATGGTATTGTTCTTTTCACTGTTGAGAATCCCTCCAAATTTGATCAGTTCTCGTTTAAAGTTCCATGATTTCCCCTCATCGACATTGGATTTGGCATATTCGAATATCAATTTATTCAAGGCTTGATTTCCAGCTTCTCCTAATTGATTCAGAATGTCGTCGACAATTAATTCGATCAGTTCTGATTCATCCAATACAACTTCGAATTCTGCGGGTAAATCCAAATCACGCCCGAAAGATTTAATCAATCGGAGGTTGAATTTATCAATTGTCATCACGTGGAAATCTTCGTAGCTGTGTAAAATCAACTTTAAAGATTTCGAACACCGTCGAATAACTTCTTCGTTTGAAAGTCCAAGTGTTGTTGCGATATCTTGCGTTAATACAGCTGCTTTGTTCTCGAAATGTTCGGGAGCTCCAATTTGGTCGAGCGCAGAAATGATGCGCTCCTTCATTTCAAGGGCTGCTTTGTTGGTGAAGGTCATGGCAATGATTCCAGAAAACGCGTCTGGTTTGCGTTCGTCCCCGATCAACAATTCAATGTATTCCTTCACCAAATGGTAGGTCTTTCCACTCCCTGCCGAAGCATTGAAAATCTTGAAAGGTTTTACATGTGGGGGAGATGAAATTGACATATCGACTAAAGTACACAATCCGCAATAAATGGTCGAATTTATCCGTTTAATCAACAACAATGTTTTCATGTTGAGAACATTGAACCTGAGTTCGATTCAAAAATCTTCTCAGAAGTTCTTTTAAGGAAGATGTATTTAGGCAGTCTTTTCGAGTCATAGCAAGCTATGGCGAAATAAAGATAACGACAAGACATCGACTTAAAATGATTAGCGAGACGTAGGTTTCACTAGAAAAAGGCACTTTTATTGGTTAAAGTCATTAGAATATCCCAATATTCTTTCTTCTTTAAACTCAAAACTGCTCATTTTCAAGCGATCTGAGTGCGTTTTGGAATCGAACTCAGGTTCAAGAATAAATCCGTAAATTTGTTAGGTATGGCAACCAGAAATCTCCTTATTTTATCAATGGTTTCGCTGTTTTTTGTTCTTACTTCGTGTAAGGATAAAGTGGAAGGTGAACCTTGTGAACCCGTGACGGCTCAATTGTCGGTCAGCGTTCAGCCCGTTTTTGGAAGTGAAATCTTGTATTTAGATTCAACGTATTCGACGGTAGAAGGCTATGGAGTTCAATTCACAGATTTAAAATTTATTGCTCAAGACGTTCGAGGACCAGCTTTGCAATTAAATGACGCATCTTTCTTTAACTACAGAGAAACAGGAATTGATTTGTTTACAGGTGAAGGTAGACCAGAAGATTTTACTTCACTCGGAGGGAATTTAGGTGTTGAATCGTCAATCAACCACAGTGATCCAGCCGCTTTTCCAAATGAAAGTGTATTAAATATTTCCAATATTGGTGGAATGCATTGGGGATGGAATCCTGGTTATATCTTCATAAAAGTTGAGGCGAAGGTCGACACCATTCCTGATGGAACAGATTTGTTTGATCACAATGTGGTTTTACACATAGGAAAAGATGTCAACTTACAGACTTTCTCTTTTTCAAACATTAACTGGCAGCAAACTGGTGACATGAGTTATCATTTCCCGTTGAAACTGGATATGCAGGAGTTCCTTCAGAATGAATCTCAAACAATTGATTTGCAAACAGAGTATACTTCTCATACGGCTTCTGGACAAGAAGTACTTTCTTTGAAAGTGATCGAGAATTTTAACGCAGCCATTTCCGAATATTGATGAAATACTTATTTGTATCCTTTGTAGTTATTGCCGTTATACTTTCGTGTAAGAAGGATAAAGTGGAGTATGAACCAACACCATATGAGTTAGAGATTCCGTCTCATTTCCCTGACATGATTATTCCGGAGGATAATCCAATGACAGTTGAGGGAGTTGAATTGGGGAGGAAATTATTCTATGAAGTGAAATTGAGTGGAGATAACTCAATGGCATGCGCGAATTGTCATGCTCCATCGAGTGCGTACTCTGATCCAAACCAATTTTCTGAAGGAATTGATGGATCTTTTGGAACACGGAACTCCATGGCACTGATCAACCTTGGTTGGGACGATGAATTTTTCTGGGACGGGCGAGCGCCTTCTTTGGAAGAACAGATTTTAATGCCTGTGGAAGATCCAATAGAAATGCACGATACTTGGCCGAATGTTGTCACTGAGTTGAACGCTTCTGTTGAGTACAAGAACATGTTCTTTAAAGCTTTTGGAACTGCAGGAATTACCAAGGAACGTGCTGCTAAAGCAATTGCTCAATTCTTGCGCACAATGATTTCTGGATCATCGAAGTATGATGTGATGTACAAATATGAAAATGGATTAGCCTTAAGCTCATCGGAGCAAGCGATTTATTCTACCATTTCCTTGGAGGAATGGGCAGGGTATGATTTGTTCAAAAGTCTTAATGGAGCGGATTGTTTTCATTGCCACAATGGACCGCTCATGCAAGTGAAGAAATTTTCAAATAATGGACTGGATGCAACTTTTTCTGATTTAGGAAGAGGAGGAGTGACCAGTAATCCAACAGATAATGGTAAATTCAAAGTTCCAACGTTGAGAAACATCGCGTATTCTGCACCATATATGCACGATGGACGGTTCTCAACGCTGGATGAGGTCATTGAGCATTACTCATCGGGTATTTCAATGAGCCCGACAATAGATCCTTTGATTGAATTTGCCAGTCAAGGAGGTGTGCAGTTGGATACCTACGAGAAAGGATTATTGAAAGCATTTTTATTGACATTATCGGACGAATCGTTCATAAATAACCCGGCTTTTCAAGAGCCGAATTGAATAGTTAAATGGGAGACCAGAGAAGATTAACAACAGAGGAAAAAGCACTTAAAGTAAACCTTACAAAAGATATTTACGGGTGCTTCGCGGAGATTGGAGCAGGACAAGAAGTTGCTGCAAATTTTTTCAAAGCAGGAGGGAGTTCAGGTACAATTGCCTACACTCACTCGGCTTATGATATGAAAGTATCGGATTCATTGTATGGTGAAGCCTCACGTTACGTTTGTGAGGAACGATTGCTAACAATGCTGGGTGCTGAGTACACAACATTGAAAAACAACCTACCAGGGAAGTATGAAGAATCGCGTTTTTTCGCGTTTTGTAATACAGTAGAGTCACTCAACTATCACAAGACCAATCAGGGTCAAGGATGGGTTGGGATGCGTTTTCAATTAAAGCAAGGTCAAGAACCAAACGATGTGATTCTACACATCAAAATGCACGATAATAGTCACAAAGCTCAGCAGGAAGCATTAGGGATTTTAGGTGTTAACCTGATCCACGCAATCTACTTCAATGAAGCTGATTTGGATGTTTTCCTTGAGAGCCTTGTATATCGTTTGCCACGCGAACGAATGGAAATTGACATGCTTCGTTTGTCAGGACCTCAATTCGAAGACATCGACAATAGAATTATTGCATTGAATCTTGTAAAGCGTGGAATCACGGATGCAACAATGTTTGATTTGTCTGGAAATGTACTTCAGCCAGCAACC
>CAJQOB010000051.1 GCA_905479845.1 uncultured Flavobacteriales bacterium | reverse complement strand
AAAAAGCTCAAAAAATACTTAGTCATGAACATTATTTTAAACTATAACTGAATTTTTGGATGACGTTACTACATTCTCATCATTATTCCTTGTGCGACAAAGAATATACCGAAAGCGACAAAAACGATTCCAATTAATCGATTGAGTCCAATTAGCAATCGTTGAGTAACTAGAGGTCGAAGTCGCTTTGCCCCTAATATTTTCAATATATCGATTCCAAAGAAGGTAATCAGGATGATTGAAAGGAAGAACATCATCCCCCAGCTGTTAGTTCCGCCAGTATCTTCTGACCCGATTGTCATCACACTGAACCAGTAAAATATCACGAGGGGATTGGCAATATTGAGCAAGAATCCTTTGATTCCCAAAAAGATGTAATCGCGAGTTTTTGAGGTCGGAATAGAGTCCGCGTCGAATTTCCGTTCTTTTACCTTTTTGAAAAAATTGAAAATCCCGTAACCAATAAACAGAAGTCCGCCTATAATTCTAAGAAGAGAACTGTCTCCACCAGAACTCAAATCTTCTACTTCTTTGTAAAAAACATAGGCAATAAGAATGTAAACGAAATCACTAATCAACACCCCGAAGTCCATCCACAATGCGGCTTTGACTCCCTTTCGGATACTGGTTTCAAGAAGTACGAAGAACACGGGGCCTATCATTATACTAAGTATAAATCCAGTCACAAGTCCTTTAAATAGTAAATCCATAGTACAGTATCTCAGTGCGATTCTAGACAAAAATAACGTTTCATTTGTCATTTTGGGTTATACAGCAGTACTTTATATACTTCCTAATTAAGGTCTTTGCTGTAGAGCTAGGATTTCAAAAAAATCGTCAATGTTTTTAGGGGAAGCGATTGTTTTTTCCATAAGATGTGTACATTTGCATCGTGAAGCTCGGCGCAGCAATAGCATAAACATTACTTGAGGTATGAAACTGGTAGCAGCAAATATAAAATTGGACAGCATTATTGAAAATGTTGAAAAAAAAGGATTGAAAGCCCCGAAATTGGTCGAGGATCTTAAAGAATTAAGAGAATTCGCTTTGAAGGAACAAGATCCTTTAGTAACAAAGGTGTTGCGTTTGAGCTATGAGTTCATTACTGAAAACGGAAACTTTGAGGTGCAAGCACAATTCGAAGAAGACGAAGAAGAGAATGAATACCCAATTGAGATTGAAGAAAAAGAGAACCTTTTGTACCTTTTGAACCTTCTTAAGAAAGCAGATCACAAAATTAATCGTGAAGAAATTAAAGATTACCGAACAGCTCTCAAGCTAGAGTTATACTAGGAAAATCAAATATATTTGAACCGCTAAGAAATTTCTTAGCGGTTTTTTTTGTGCTTTTACCCAACCCTATCAAAAGAACGTTCGTCTTTAGAGTAAGTATTGACATTCTGGTTTTGTCAATGCTTGGTTTTAATTTCCTTGCAGGTACCTGAAAAGAGTTCCGTCCTAGAATTGATTATCTCAAAACTTTGGACTCTTTTCAGGTTTTTTTCTGCCCTAAAGTTCGGTACTCGGAGCAACGGCAGATTTAATTTCTTATCTTACTCCTGCTAAAAACAAACCACATGAAAAATTCACTTCTCTTCGCGGCACTCGCTGCGCTTCTATTTACTTCTTGCGAATCGACACCTGAGCCTTCTGAAACTGAAACGGATGTTGTGATGGATTCTGATGAAGACTCAATTGTAAACAGTTTTGTTTTCGTTGGATGTAATCGATTATGGTGGAAAGATGTTGAACCCAACACCTCATCAGCAAACGTAAGTGTACTCAAAAACATCTTCGAACGTGTCGCAAAGTCTGATACTAAAACCGATTATTTCTTTTTTCTTGGAGACATTGTGAACGGTGAAGCAACTAACGAAGTGTTGGAATCGCAATTGAAAAATTGGAATATTGATTACGACAATGGTGTATTTTCTGACTTCAAGAGTACGGGAATAGAGCTAATTGCTGTCCCTGGGAATCACGAAATGCTCAATCAAGCGGAAACTCCGCTAGCAGGAACGACAGATACATGGATGAAATACATGGCCAAATACATGCCTGAAGACAGAGATAGTATCCCGAACAGTCCAGATGATCGCATGACATACGGATTCACGGATGGAAACATTGCTTTCGTCGTATTGAACACTGATACCTACAATACGATCGACGGAACAGGAATCGAAAGTGTAATTCCTTATGATTGGGTGAAAAAGCAAGTGGCGATTTACAAAGCTGATCCTGCTATCGACCACGTTTTTGTAATGGGACACCGTCCGTTTTACACGAACTGTTTGAACTATGGTGACACCTTACTTTGTCCTGGTGACAATGCACATGAGTGCGTGCGTAACACAACCCACAGTGGAGTTCGTTACCCTGAGAAGTCAAACCCTGTTTGGCAATCATTTGAGGACAACAATGTGATTTCAATGCTTTCGGCTCATGTTCATCAATATCAGCGATTGCAACCAAATCAAAAAACATATCAGTTGGTTGCAGGAAATGGAGGAAGTCCGTTGGAGCATAAAACTCCACCGAAGTTTTTCGGATATACACGAATTAATATATATGCAAGCGGAAGAGTTGAAATGATCTCAGAAGGTTACGACGCTCCGTACCCATATAACAGACCGATTGATCCTGCTACAAATGCCGATACAACTTGGACCGTTCGGGATTCATTGTTTGATATGAATTGGTACAAGAAGGGAGCGAAGAATGATGCTGTTTGTGAGTGTGTGACTGGGGAGTAGGAAGTGAGACTGCCAAGTACGATGCGCGACACTTTGTTTAGATTGAAGTAACAAACGAAAAAGGAGAAAGGAATTCATTACGATTTATCAAGGAGTAATCACTCAATAAACCTTAATTCGACACGTCGATTTAGCGCTTTACCCTTTTCAGTCTCATTGGTCGCGTTTGGCTTATGCTCTCCGTATCCCACGGTTGTCATCAACTCTTCTGATACTCCAAGAAGAACCAGATGATTGTACACTGAGTTTGCTCTGTTCTCTGAGAGTTCCTGATTGTGTTCATCAGTTCCAGAATTGTCCGTGTGTCCTGCAATTTCAACTTTGAGCTTGTTCAGTGAAATGATTTTCGCAATTCGCTCTAATTCTGGTTTCGATTCAGGCAGCAGGTTGGATTTATTCTTATTGAAAAAGAGGTTGTTCATTGGAACCGCTATCCCTTCTTCAATCATCTCTTCGAAGGTCACCAATTCCAAATCATGTTCGATTTCCAACGCTGTTTCTTCTTCACGTAAATCAAGATTATTCGAAACAGGAAAATAATCACCGTTGTCAATATAGTACCCGTAAATTTTGCCCATTGGTAGCACGATGAAATATGTTCCATCCGCAGGATTACTTTTGGACTCTCCAATGGTTTTTCCTGTTTCCAAATCTTCCCAGATAATCGTGGCTTCAATTGGCTTTTCGTTCTTATCCTTCAAAACTCCTTCAATAGTTGCGACAAAACCAGGACGAAGGTAATTCGGGAGATTCACAACATGAATATCATTGTTTCCTTTGCTGTCTGAGGCCGCAAAATAGGCTTGTTTCCCATCAGTAGAGATTTTGTATCCCCAATCCTTATTAACGGTGTTGATTTCTCGCCCAAGATTCACAGGCTTACTCCAATCTGTCCAAGTTGAATCATTTAGGCGTGTTGTCATAAACACATCCATTCCACCAAGTCCTCCGTGTCCATTTGAAGCAAAATATAAGGTTTTCATATCAGAATGCAAATACGGCATCCGATCGCTAAACTCAGTATTAATAGTACTTCCTAGACTTAACGGCTCGCTCCAACCTCCCGAAATTTTATGGCTTACGTAAATATCAATTGGAAGTAAGGTTGGGTGATCCGACTCCCTCGCTGAAGCAAATAGAACCGATTTACCGTCGCTAGTAATCATCAAATCCGCATCCCAAGTTGAGGAGTTAACAGGATATGGAAATCTAATCGGTTCAGACCAACCGTACGATCTTCGTTCCGAATAGAAAAGATCTCCGCTAATAAAAGTCAACAGCGTATTTCCATCTGTTGAAACAGATAGTGGAGCATCATTTTCGTAGGAACTCAATTCATCAATAATCTTTGGTTTTGACCACTGGCCATTGCGATTTTCACTTACGAAGATATCTTCCCCCATATAGTTGTCATGTCTATTGATACCGCAGAAATACAGGAGTTCGTTATCAGCAGAAATAACTGGAACATACTCCCCGCCTTTCGAAGTGTTAATAACGCTGCTTAGTCTGCGTTTTTTTATGTTCTTGTCTCCAGTATTAATAAGATTTTGCAAATCGTTGACAGCAAGGTTTCTCTTCTTTAAGTGCTCCTGTAAACGATCAATCACAGAATTTGCTTTTGTCCAGTTCTTTGACTTCAGATAAGGCTCAACTATTTCCTGAACCAATAAAAACGACATATAACTCTCAGGGTACATCTGAAAGTATTCATGTATCTCCTCATTACCAAGATGGATTTCTTCATCATCCAGAATTTCAATACTCAAAGCATCTAGATAGGACTTATCCAAAAAGGAACTATATGGGAATTGATACGAGTATTCTGATTCAAATTCGTCAATGATAGTATAACTGCCACTTCTACAATATACATTGTAATAGTCGAGCCAAATACTGTCGTGTAATTGATACTCCGTGGAATATTCCGCGAGATACTTCAACGAATAAAAATCATTTTGACGAAGACCTATGTGGTACAAGCTATCGACAATTACTGCTTCATAACTCGATGTTGGGTGATTTTTCAGATAATTGAGCGTACTGGAAGCACTATTCGGGATAACGTTTTCCGTGAAATCCAATTTGTCTCTCTCGTATTCCATACCTGGACGAAGTTCACTATTAGGGTATTTCCTGAGTAGCTCGCGCATTGCCTCCGAGGTATTGATCGTTTTGGCTTGTTCAAAAGCCAACTCATCCCTGAAATACTTAGCTTCTTTAATTTCGTCAGCATTCGGGTAAGAATCAATGAACGTTTGATAGCCTAGAATAGTATGAGCTTCGGATGCCTGATCAAAAGCGATTTTATTCCGCTTCTTTTTGGCTAATTCAAGCTGAAGGGCCTCAGGATAAGAATTGATGAATGACTGATAAGACTCAACCGTACTCACCTGGTCAACCAGCTCGAAAGCTCTTTTGTGTAAGCTAACAGTAGCTTCACTTACTAAAGCTTCATTGAAGGTAAATACCTCAAGAAAATGATTGTATACATCGATTTCATTAATTGCTTTTGCTTCATCCAGTGCGGTGCGACACACTTCATTTATCAGTACATCGATATTTTTCTCGTCAAGGTTATTTTTATAGGCTCGGTCGATTTCCTTTTGCTCTGCTCCTGTCAGAAGTTCTAATGTTTTTGTTCCGTATCTATACGCAGAATCAACCTGATGAAAACTTGCTGCTTTCAAATTGTACAAAACTCCCAAATTGTAATTCACCTGAATGGATTCGGGGTTTTTCGAATATGCTTTTAATGCTTTCTTTAACGCTTTTGATTCCTTCCCTTTATCGACCATACTTTGGTATTCGAATTGGGCATGGGTCATCGAAATTCCTAGTAGAATGAACAACAATGTTGTTAAAAATGACTTCATAGTAGATTGCAGTTGATCGAAGCTAAAGATAAGGAGTATTCATAGTTTTATGATCTATTTAGCACTAAAGTTTAATCGTGATTAAGTAAAAGATGAAATTCGATTTTCAACTCCCCTCATTACTCATGCTTTATAATCAATCACAATAACTGCAATAGCTCACAAACTGGTCCTTATTATGTGAAAACGGAACATCTTCGTTGTAAACCCCCTCTAAAATCAACCCAATATAACTCGGGAAGTTCTCGATCATCTCTTCCAATTCCATCTTCTGCGTATTCAGCTTAAACGGCTCATTCGCATTTGACACAAAGGAAATAATGCTCGACGTTGGAATAACACCATGCTTCTGCTTGTACAAATACGCGTACATCACCAATTGCAGCACGTGCTTCTTCATCCCCATCGTCTCCACAATCAATTCGTCTTCGATGTCTTTCACACGGAGCGCAACGTCACCGTCGTTCACCTTTCCTGTTTTGTAATCGATGATTCGAACCTTGTCTCCTACTCGATCAATTCTATCAATGAAACCTCGTAAATTGACCTTTTTCTTCGATCCATGGACCTCCACTTCGATTTCCACATTGTACGATTGCTCCAAAGCTTCGATAAATACAGGCTCACTTTGTTGCTCCAAAAATGCTTTCTCTGATTTCAAGAAGCGTTTCGTCAGTTCCTTTGCCATTTCATACGACAGCAAGTTCTTTCCCTTCGTGAAGGCATCTCGATCGTTATTGAAGTGCACCAAGAATTGTTGATCCAGCGTTACCGTGAAGTTCTTCAACATGTAATCAATATCACGTGAAGTGATATTTGACGGTTGTGGAGATTTCAATTCTCCCTCTTTATTGTAACGTGCAAATGGTTCATACAAGATCTCTAGCGTATCGTGTATGAAGGTTCCGAATGTACTCGTTTCAATCTCCTCCTCCACCGTATCCGCTTCGCCAAAATCCATTACGTAGCGGAAGTAAAAATCGAGTGGACAGGTCAAGTATTTCTTGAGCATGGAAGCCGAGGCTGACCCAGCAAACAACTCATCCATTCGAGCAATGATCTCTGATGTTTTCGGAATTTCTCGTTGCGATTCTCGCGATGTCGATTCCAGGGAATAAATCCTCTTTTCAATGTTCACCTTTGGATTGATGCGACTCAATTCCATTTCTAGCTGCAGCAAATAGCGACTCGGTTCATTGCTTCCGATCATTTCATCTGCGCTGGAATAAGTCACGTACAATTCCTCACAGGCATGCATCAAACGGTAAAAGTGATGTGCGAACAAACCTTGTTTCTCTCGGGGAGAAGGCAGGCCAAGATAACGACGTAAATCCATCGGGATCATCGTCTGCATTGGGTTCGTAGGAGGAAGATTGCCCTCGTTCATTCCCAAACAAATGATTCGCTTAAAATCCAACCCACGTGTTTCGAGCAAGCCCATAATTTGCAATCCATCGAGTGGATTTCCATGATACGCAATGCTTCGCGACCCCCAGTGCATGTTGAACAGTTGTCTAAAACTCTTCAAACTCATGTCTGGAATTCCTTCTACAAGGATGTTTTCGAATTCAACCAAAGAATGATCAAAGGCCTCCAACATCGCTTTCTCGAAAGCAAATTCTTCCTGTAATCCTTTGTACAATTGCGTACTTAGCGAACGAATAATCTTTAATCCATTCAACCAAATGTTGTTCCAAGGTTCTGTAATCAACGCAAGCAACTCAGCCGTCTTCACACCAACTTGCATGTTGTTTACATTGACAAAAATACTGTTGCGAGCAATGATTGTGCGCTCCGCTTCGAGCAATAAATCTTTCTCTTCTTTATCTAAAACCGCTAGTACAAATGGATGATTCCAAAAGGATTGTAAATCATTGAAGTAGATCGCATTTGTCTTGAATCGTGACTTGTTTTCTTGAATAGAGAACAACAAATCGACCCATGTTTTTACAGCAGTATTTCGAATTGGAAGACCGAGCGTAATGTTTGCTTTTCCAATCCTTGCAGGCAGATTTTTAATCACTGCTCCAATCAAAGATTCATCTGCGAGAAGCAAAGCTGTTTCATCCAGTTCTTCCTTGGTTAATGTTTCCAGAATGGTTGCTGCGACCTTCGCTTGCCCTGTTTTCTGAGCACAGGAAATCAGTTCAATTTTCATGGCTTTATCAGCCAAATCATCTTGTACGAAATCTAGATTTCGACCGTCCAGAGCAGTAGATAAATCCCGAAGGAATCGTCCTGCTTCGTGATCTTTATCAGCATAATACCAATCGTCGGCATTGATCAATACATGCGCTCGTCCAAGTTGATCTATCTGTCGAATCAATTCGATTTCCGCTTTGGATAAGGCATTGAACCCAGCGAAGAGATACTGTGCTTTCTTATCTCCGAAAAGATGATCGATGTTCTTGGTCAAGTAATTGAAGGCTCTTCCGGCGTAGCACGATTCTCGCTTCGTCAATTCTTCGTTGAGTGCTTTGTAGTATCCCGGTAGTCTATCCCAGAATTCCATGAATCGCTTTTGACTTTCGGTCAATTCCTGTTCGCCGAAACTCCAATTTTCAATCTCTTTGATATCAGCAAGGTTGCGAAACACCTGATCGGCGTCCAACAAGTATCGATCAATCTCATTGAAATCAGACAGCAAAATGGTTCCCCATGTGAAGAACTCATCGAAGGAAGCATCTTCAATTGTTTTGGCATTCTTGAGTTGAATTTCAAACAAGCGTAACAAGGCACGGGTTTGATCAATTACCGTTTCTGGACTGTAGCTTTTCACCCACTGATCGATGGTCACCATTTTCGGTGCAACGATTGCATGACCGTACTCCTTAAAAAGCGACGATGCTATGTACTTCTTCAAACGCTCCGAAGGAAGAACAATCGTAAAGTGTTCCAATTCCAGTTCATTCGAATGGATGTAGTGTGCTATTTGCTGAACGAACTTCATTATTTCTTACTCGTTAAAAAGCTCCAATACGTTGATCGATTCAGCACTCCTGATTTTGTCTGTGGATAATTCTCAGAAAATGATTTAGGCAATTTAACTTTCTTCCGTTTTTCCCAATCCGTTTTGTAGGCACGCATTCCGTTTTTACCTAGCTCTACGAAATCCATTCGCTGCTTGGTATGCGTTTTCCAGAAATATGTTTCCACATTGAGTTGATTCATTTTGATCCATTTCACACGTTCCGAAACGAGGTAATTGCGCCACAGCTGATCCATGT
>CAJQOB010000050.1 GCA_905479845.1 uncultured Flavobacteriales bacterium | reverse complement strand
ATCCTATTACTAAAAGGGGTGCAAAGAAACCAATTTATTCTGAATTCGACAAGAATTAATTAACTTTTTTCCTCTTTTTATTCAATTTTTCTACTTCTTAATTTTCAACACCTCACAGCGCAATAAATTTAGTGCTGTAAGAACCGTTCTCTCAATGTTTCTATCTCGCTGATCCCCAAACAAAAACTTCTTCGCAAAAGCGCCATTTGGTCCAGCAATTCCAATCCAAACCGTTCCAACAGGTTTGTCTTCCGTTCCTCCATTTGGACCGGCGATTCCAGAAGCTGCTATACAATAATCTACGTCTAGTGCACTCCTACCTCCTTCTGCCATTTGAAGCACAACAGTTTCACTCACGGCTCCTTGTTCCTCGATGTCAGTCATGTTTACTCCAACCAACTTCGATTTGAGTCCGTAAGAATATGTGACCATACTCCCCATGAAATATTCTGATGAACCAGAGACGGAAACTATTTCTGAAGCAATTGCTCCACCTGTACAGCTCTCAACCGTCCCGATTGTTTTCTTATTCTTGATCAACCAGTTTCCAATAATGGCAGAAAGACGGTCGTGCTCCCGTCCATAAACGTACTGAGGAAGTCGCTTTTCAATTTGCGAAAGATAGCTCTCAATTTTCTCTTCATTGAGCTTAGAGCGCTCAGAACTAATTCTTAATCGAACTTGAGAAGCAGAAGGCAAATATGCCAATCCAAAACCGTTGTTGCGTACATCCGTTTCAATGTCTTCAATTCGCTCCGCTAGGTATGATTCGCCGATTCCTTGCGTTTGAATCGTTTGGTGATACATGGCCTCCATCTCGAATTGCTCCTCCAACATTGGAAATGCGCGCTCGGTCATTAAGTGCTTCATTTCGTATGGAACACCTGGAAGACTAATTAATACCTTATCGTTACTCTCAAACCACATTCCTGATGCAGTTCCCATGTCATTTCGAAGAACTTTAGCCAATTTAGGCATTTCAGCCTGTTTGACGTTCACATCTAGCATTTCTCGTCCTCTTGCTTCAAAAAAGCCACGTACGCGCGCTAAAATGTCCTCATTGAGCACTAATTCAGTATCAAAATACTCACAAAGCGTATGCTTCGTGATATCGTCTTTAGTTGGTCCGAGTCCACCTGTCATGACAATCACATCCACTCGTGAAAAAGCTTGATCTACCGCCTCCAAGATATCTTCCTTGACATCGCGGATGACTGTGGTGTGGTTTACACTTCCCCCTCGCAACGAAAATTCTGTTCCAAGCCAAGTAGCATTTGTATTCACCGTTTGACCAATCAAGAGTTCATCGCCGATGGAAATAATCTCTACTTTCATTTCTTTGTGAATTTTGCAATTGATTCGATATGTCCCGTGTGAGGAAATTGATCTACCAAGGAAATCTTATCCACTGTATATCCAGCTTGAACCAGTGTATCCATGTCGCGTGCTTGCGTTGACGGATTACATGATATATAAACTATATTTTCAGCTCCTAGATCAATAACTTTCAGCAATGATTTAGGTGCAATTCCCGCTCGAGGAGGATCAAGAATAACCGTTTTTATTTTCCCGATAAAGTCAGGATACTCTCTTAAGAACTTGCCAACATCAGCAGCATAGAACTCAATTCCTTCGATACCGTTGTTCCTTGCATTTCGCTTGGCATCTTCAATCGCTTCTTCAACGATATCTACCCCAACGATACGAACATCTTTCATTTTAGAAGCGAGAATCTGACCGATTGTTCCTGTTCCACAGAATAAATCCATGACTACATCTTCGGAATTCAAATCGCCTTCCATGACGTAATCCAATGCCTTTGTGTACAGTTTTTCTGCTGATTTCGGATTCGTTTGAAAAAAGCTTTCCATGGAGATTTCGAAATTCAATCCGAGGAGTTGCTCTACTATGATTGGCTCACCGTACAACAAAGTACAAGTACCATTTTCGATTTTCGCTCGGTCAGCCACATTATCATTAATTGTATGCTGCAAGCCCGCTAATCGACTTCCTAATTTCTCTTGAAGGAACGCTGAAAATGCTTCTGCATCAAATTGATCCACTCCATCTGATGAAGTCACTAAATTCAATAAAAGCTGATCTTGGTAAAATGACTTTCGCACTACGATGTGACGGAAGAATCCATGCTTTCCTGGAGGGTGCCAAGCTGGTAATCCCGATTCTTTCAGGAACTGGCGAATTTCGATAAGAATAGTTTCCCACTGTTCATCAAACATCCCGCTAGGTTTGTCCAATGATTCAACTTTCCACCATGTTCCTCTTCGCTTGAACCCAAGTGCAAAGGCATCATCGATGTCTTCACCTGTTTCGCGGTCATGCTCGATACATGAAAAACTGTACTCCATCTTATTCCGATAGAAAAAGTGATCAGGTGATGAAATAAACTCATCGAAGATTTCATTCGGATCTGGGACTCCACCAATACGTCGGATAACCTCTAGAGTCGATTCTTTCTTTTCCTTTTCCTGAAGCTCGATTGGAACATAGATATACGGTCCTCCTGAAATTTCTTGAAAATCACTTAATACTTCTAAGGAAGAGCGTTCGATTACATCAATCAATTTTGCTTCTGCGAAGCGCTTCTTTTTCTTTGTGATTCGGGCCTTTGCCGTTTGTCCCGGGAAGGTGTTATCTACAAAAATAACATAGTGCCCATCCTCAGTGGGAATTTTGGCAATTCCTCGTCCTCCGAAAGCGTAATCAGTTATTTCAACCGTTACGATCTCTCCTCTTTTGAGTTGCATCTTTACCTATTTTAAACAGGTTAAATTAAACCTTTGATGATTCCTTTATCTGACGCGTCAATGAAGCCTAGAATTTGCTTTCTCACATCAGAATCAGACATTTGTTCTTTGATTGCGTCAACACCTTTTGATACGTTCGTACTTTGAATGTACAGCAATCTGTAGATATCTTCTACCTCCTTGATAACCTCATCTGAGAAACCTTTTCTTCTCAATCCAATTGAGTTTACTCCAGCAAATCCTAGCGGTTCTCTAGCTGCTTTCACGAAAGGTGGCACATCTTTACGAATTAAGGATGCTCCACCGATGAATGCATGGGCACCAATTTTCACAAACTGCTGCGCTGCCACTTTCCCCTCAAGGATCGCAAAATCCTCTACAGTTACGTGTCCACTTAATCCTGTGTAGCTCGCGAGGATTACATTGTTACCAATTTGGCAATCATGAGCGACATGAACATAAGTCATTAACAAGCAATTGCTTCCAACCACTGTCTTCCACTTATCCTTAGTACCTCTGTGAATTGTAACACATTCCCGAATAATGGTATTATCACCAATTTCAACGGTTGTTACCTCACCTTCAAATTTCAAATCTTGTGGTTCTACTCCGATCACAGAGCCCGGGAAAATTTGACAATTCTTTCCGATTGTTGTTCCTGGGTATATTGTAACATTCGGGTGGATAATGGTTCCATCACCAATTATTACATTATCAAAAATTGTTGAAAAGCTGTCCACTCGAACATTCGCCCCCAATTTTGCTTGATCTGAAATATTTGCGAGCTTACTTATCATTCTTCTTTATCCTTGATGACTTGTGCCAACATCTCGGCCTCTACAACGGGCTGTCCGTTGACGTATCCTATACCTCCCATATTTACTAATCCACGACGGATCGGAGAGAGCAGGTTCAATTCAAATACAATTGTGTCACCAGGTACCACTTTCTGTTTGAACTTCACTTTATCAATCTTCATGAAATAAGTCGAGTACAAGTGCGGCTCATCTACTTTCGAAAGAGCAAAAATACCACCTACTTGCGCCATTGCTTCAATCATCAAAACTCCTGGGAAAACAGGGTTTCCAGGGAAGTGACCTGTAAAGATTGGTTCATTCATGGTGATGTTCTTCACACCGATGATTGACTCTTCACCAATCTCCATCACCTTGTCAACCATTAAGAATGGGAATCGGTGAGGAAGCATCTTTTCAATATCATTGATATCGTATAGTGGCTTTTTCGTCAAGTCGAATTTCTTTCCAGCTTTCGCTTGAGCCTTCATGTATTCTTTCAACACTTTAGCAAAACGAACATTTCCAGAGTGACCAGGGCGTGCTGCTAAGATGTGCGCTTTGATTGGTTTTCCAACTAACGCTAAATCTCCTAAAATGTCTAATAATTTGTGTCGAGCTGGTTCATTTTCGAATTTCAGTTTCGTGCTATTGAGCACTCCCATCCCTTCTACTTTGATATCCATATCTTCTTTTCCAAGAAGTTTTGCCAATTTCTGAAGTTCATCTTCACTAACGTTTTCACGTTCCACTAGAACAATTGCGTTATCAAGATCACCTCCTTTGATTAGGTTGTTTTTCGCCAAAAACTCCAATTCACGCAAGAAAACAAATGTTCTGCATGAAGAAATTTCCTTTTTGAATTCTCCCAAGTGGTACATGGTAGCGTGCTGCGTTCCCAATACTGGAGATTCATAATCAACCATAACCGTTATGCGGTGGTGAACATCAGGAACAGCTAAAAACTCAATTCCTTTCTCTGTATCCTCCCATGGAATATTCTCTTCCAATTCAAGGTATTCACGTTCCGCTTCTTGCTCTGTATAACCAACTCGTTCGAACTCATTGACAAACAACTCAGAACTTCCATCCATAATTGGAATCTCTGGTCCGTTTAGTTTGATCAAAGCGTTATCAACTTGACAGCCATACAACGCCGCAAGAATGTGCTCTGTTGTGTAAACACGAATTCCTTTATGTTCAAGGGTGGTACCACGATCTGTTGCAACTACAAGGTCACAATCTGCCTTGATTATTGGTTCACCTTCTTGGTCAACTCGTTGAAATTTATATCCGTGATTATCTGGTGCTGGAACGACTTCGAGAGTCACTTCTTTTCCTGTGTGCAATCCTACTCCGGTAAACGAAACCGCTTCAGCGAGCGTTCTTTGCTTTTCTGACATTCCTTAATGGTCTTTTGTGAGTTTTTTGATTGTATCTTCAATTGCCTTCAATCGAGTAAGTATCATTGGCAATCTTCTAAATCCTAGGTAAGACTTTTTGTAATCGTCACTATCAAATGCAGGAGACCCCATAACTTTCGTGTCTTCCTTAACGTTGCCTCCAATACCAGATTGAGCAGCAATTTTAACACGGTCTCCAATTTTGAGGTGACCTGCCATTCCGACTTGCCCGCCAATTAGGACGTTGTTTCCAACTTTAGTTGATCCAGCAATTCCTGTTTGCGCTGCCATTGCTGTGTTGTTTCCAACTTCAACATTATGACCAATCTGTACGAGGTTATCGATCTTAGCTCCTTTACGAATGATTGTGCTTCCCATTGTAGCGCGATCAATCGTTGAATTCGCTCCAATATCCACGTAATCTTCCAAGATTACATTTCCAATTTGCGGGATTTTCTGGAATTCACCTTTTTCATTTGGTGCAAAACCAAAACCGTCAGCGCCAATTACAGCTCCAGAATGGATAATGCAATTTTTACCGATTACACAATCACGGTAGATTGTTGCGCCTGGATAAATTACAGTCCCATCACCAACAGTGACATTTGGGCCAATCGTGACATTTGGATGAATGGCAACATCGTCACCGATAACCGTTTCCTTTCCAATGTATGAGGACGCTCCAACATAAATATTATCTCCGATCACAGCCGTGTCATCAATGAATGAATTCACTTCAATTCTAGGCTCTTCTTTTTTCAGAGTATCGTAAAACTCAAGAAGTTTCGCGAAACATGTGTATGCGTCATCCACTTTAATAAGCGTCAAACTATCGGGAAGCGGATTTGCAGGTTTAAAAGTATTGTTGACTATACAGACACTAGAATCTGTTTTGTAGATATGCTCTTCGTACTTTGGATTGGCTAAAAAAGAGAGGGCACCAGTGGTTCCTTCTTCAATTTTCGCGAGAGTGTTTACCTCAACTGACGGATTTCCATCTACCGTTCCATTAATAATACCAGCAATTTGTTCCGCCGAAAATTTCATGCATCAAAAATATAAAAAACAAGGGGTTCGTTGATAGTACAACGCTCCTTTTATTAACATCGTTGGTTTAATTCCCTCAAGGGCATTTTTCTTGTGACGGAAAATCGAAAGAAAGCACTTCCAATTTGTCCTTGTACCAGATAGTTTTAGCCGCTACGTTGATCGTATCGTGAGTGAAAACAATGTAATGTTCTGGCTTAGGTCGCACCGATAAATCAGTTCGGGCGAAATCAACTTTTCCCGATTCTTTTATTTTTCCAAAGATTGCCTTTGCGTCCTCCAATTGTAACTGATCGAGTTGACATTGGAGCACGGCACTAGAATCTAAATAAACCAAATCCTTATCTACTGGATAACGCCAAATTGTTCCCATTCCCTCTTCCGATGTTTTGGCTTTCTTAGCACTACCTCCTAATTTGACCTCAGTAATAAAACTCTCGAAAGGCAAAGTATATAGAAACTTATTCCCTTCGTGTTCGATCACGTACACTTTTGACTCACTGTTCTTATCACTTTCACCGAAGACTACATCTCCTTCATTTAATGCGGCAATTGCATCTTCCTTCGTCACACCTTTCTCCTTAAATGTTTGAGCCGTTTCATCTGAAACAACCATCATTCTTTCGAGGATTGTGTTTTTAACTCTGTTCCCTGGAAGCCAAGAACATCCTCTATTCTGAAAGAAGAAGAACACGAAAACGAGTCCAAGACCGAAACCAATTCCGTAATACTTTAAACGACGTGTGAATGATGAACCCATAGTGTGTTTTTTTTTGCAAAGATAGTTGGATTTTTGGATTCGCTTCGTGGTTGTGTTGGTTGGATTAGCTTCGCTGCTGCCTGCAGCGGTGGTTGGATTGGTTGGATTGGTTGTTAAAACAAAAAAAATCACCTTCCAACTAAATGAAAGGTGATTCCTGAAATTTGATTTATCGTTTTGCTTAGAGCAATGCGTTCAATTTTGATGTCAATGCTGCTTCTGGAACTGCACCAACTGATTTATCAGCTACCTCACCTCCTTTAACAAACAACACTGTAGGAATGTTACGCACACCAAACTTCGCAGAAACTCCTGGGTTTTGGTCAACGTTTACTTTTCCAATTACTGCTTTTCCTTCGTAGTCACCAGCCATTTTCTCAATGATTGGAGTCAACATGCGACAAGGTCCACACCACTCAGCCCAAAAATCTACCACTACTGGTACTTCTGACTTGATTACTAATTCTTCAAAGTTCGCATCTGTTATTTCTAATGCCATATTTTCTGTTTTTTATTTGTTCTACCCTTAATTTTACTTCTTGATGCTATGCATCGGCTTCTATTTGACGGGATAAATTTAATTCTAATACAAAAACATCAAGAATTTTGCCATAAAAATCTTTCTGTCATCTTGTCATGCTAACCATTTTGAATGCGCATTTTTTTCATCGTCTTTTGATTCTCCGTCTGTAAACAATAGAAGTAGTTTCCATTAGGTATTTCGGCTGAATCATACCGTACAATGTTTCCTCCTTTGTGACAATCGATGGTAGACACTTCCTTTAAGAAGTTCATCTCTTCGTCTAAAATATTCAAAGTCACAGATTTCGGTATTTCAGAAGTGAAATAGAACTCTAATTCTCCTTGGGCTGGATCCTTCTCAAGCCCATACAAAACACAATAATCTTCTTTCGGCGGCGTACCCTTTCCAAGATACCTCAACAATTGGCGGTAACCAATGGCTACTACCAAAATCCCCAGTGTTACACATAAAATGTAAATTATTGTGGTGCTGTCAAATTCGAATCCTGCTAAAATCATATTTACAATGCTACTAGCCCTTCTATTTCCGAAGTGCGGTTATATTTTTCAATTATAGAATCGACATCCATCATCAATTCTTTTGCACTAACGCTCATATAAGTTCCTTTCGAAGATTCTCGTAAATTGAGTTCTGCGCTATCATCAAACAATGACGTTGTCAGAGCAATTTTTTCACTTTCATTCGGAACTATAAATTTGAACAAATAAACATTTGGCCATTCTTGAAGTTCCAATTGGATCTTCAATTTATCGTATGGATTGTTCATTGGATTCAAAATTTAGCCACAAAGATAATCGTTTCGCCTCTGACTTGAGGTTATTTTCGTCGGGAAGCGTTAAAATGTGTTTAGAATCCAGTTTTTCAACCGTTGAGAGCTCCGTTAACGCTGATTGAATGTCCATAGGGTTTGGTTCCACTCCAATTTTTATCGTTCCAGTATCTTGCTCATCAAGAGGAATCTGCCAGTGTGTTGAATAGTGTGCAGTAACTCGCAAGTATTCCTCGAGCACTGAACGCACTTCGTTATGGGATTGAGAAGATGACAATCTAAGACGCAGGGAATTTTTTTCACGGTTATACCATATATATAGGTCGTGAATAGAATTGAATTGAGGCAAATCGATATCAAGCAAGCTATCTCCACTTTCTTCCACCGCCCCACCAAGAAGAACAAAGGCCTCCTCCACTTTCTGAAACTTTGCCAAACGAGCATTAATTAGCTTAGACATTGGAAATCGATTCAAAAAGAATTGCTTTAACTCAAACAATTTCTCTTCATACAGATCCTGAAGATCATCCTCTTCATCGACGGGTAAATAGATAATTGCTTCTTCCTGGGTCATTGTATTTTTTGAAAGGCAAATTTCTAAAAAAATTGTGGGATTCCTTTTGGGAATTGAGAATGAAATAAATACAAACGAAAAAAGATGGTCAATTACTTCAGAAATAAGCGTCTCAATACCTCATGTAAAGGCTGTTCAAAAATAATCACAACTATTTACGCCCCAAATTTGAATAAATGTATATTATTTGTATCATTGTACCGTTAAAAGCACATGATCTTGTGCGAAGGATTAAATTTCCATTCATAAATATATTTCCCCCAATTTATCACGTTTAGTAGTTATCCATGGATAAAACAGAATTGCAAAGCAACAAGCTGCCTGAATTAAGAATACTTGCAAAGGCCATCGGAATTGAAGGTTTTGAAAAAATGAAGAAAGCCGATTTAGTCGATGCTATCGCTAACTCAGGAAAATCAAATGCTCCGAAAGAAAAGGAAGCAAAACCTGCACGTAAGCGAAAAAGAGTTCGCGCTATTCCAGAAGAGGCAAAAGAGCAGCCAAGTTTATTCAAAACTGAGGAAACTCCTAGTGCTGCTAAAGAAGCTCCTAGTGCAGAAAAGAAACCTGAAGCTGCGAATAACGAGAAACCAAGCGAGGATAAAAAGGAAGAGAAACCAACTCAAATCAAGGAGAAACCTTCAAAAGGAATTGATTTAGCGGCTAAGGCTAGAGAAAACCAAGGAGAAAAGAAGGACAACCAAAATCAAGGTGATAAAAAAGAGGGGAGAAACGACAATCGCGAAAAACGAGATCGAAATCCTCAAAATCGACAAGACAACAACCGTCGAAACAATAATAACAAGGGGAATCAAAATAGAAACCACAACAATAATCATAGAGACAATCGTCCATCTAAAGAAGATGAAGAAAAGTATAGTCTCGTAGGTATTGTTGACGCTGAAGGTGTATTGGAAATAATGCAAGATGGATACGGTTTCTTGCGATCTTCTGATTACAACTACCTTCCTTCACCAGATGATATTTATGTATCTCAAAGTCAAGTCAAATTGTTTGGTTTGAAAACAGGAGATACAGTAATGGGATCTATTCGTCCTCCTCGTGAGGGAGAGAAGTTCTTCCCATTGGTGAAAGTTGAATCAATTAATGGTCGAACGCCTTCATATATTCGTGATCGTGTTCCTTTCCAATACTTGACTCCTCTTTTCCCGAACGAAAAATTCAATTTAACAGGACATAAACAAGAAACACTTTCAACGCGTGTAATGGACTTGTTTGCTCCAATTGGAAAAGGACAGCATGGAATGATCGTTGCCCAGCCAAAAACGGGTAAAACGATGCTTTTGAAAGATGTTGCGAACGCTATTGCAGCGAACCATCCTGAGACTTACTTAATCGTATTGTTGATTGATGAGCGTCCTGAGGAGGTGACGGACATGGCACGTTCGGTAAATGCAGAAGTAATTGCATCTACGTTTGATGAGCCAGCTGATCGCCACGTGAAAGTAGCGAACATGGTTCTTGAGAAAGCGAAACGTATGGTTGAGTGTGGACACGATGTGTGTATTCTTCTCGATTCTATTACACGTCTTGCTCGTGCATACAACACAGTATCTCCTGCTTCTGGAAAAGTACTTTCTGGAGGGGTTGATGCAAATGCATTGCACAAACCAAAACGATTCTTCGGAGCTGCTCGTAAGATTGAAAACGGAGGTTCACTCTCTATCCTTGCAACAGCATTGACTGAAACAGGATCGAAAATGGATGAAGTTATCTTCGAGGAATTCAAAGGAACTGGTAACATGGAGCTGCAATTGGATCGTAAGATCTCGAACCGTAGAATCTACCCAGCAATCGACATTACATCTTCAGGAACTCGTCGTGAAGACTTGTTGATGGATAAAGATGTTCTTCAGCGCGTTTGGTTACTACGTAAGTTCATTGCAGATATGAACCCTGTAGAAGCTATGGAATTCTTGAAGGATCGTATGAGCAATACACTTTCGAACGAAGAATTCTTGGTGACAATGAACGGATAAGTTAGTAAGTATGAGAATCACGGTTAAAATCGGTCTTCTTTTCGCTGCTATTTGGATAGGGCTTAAAATGGTTCTATTTGCAACACAGGTTGGTGCTTCACGATATGATTTAACTGTTCCGATTCTGACAAACATTTTGTGTTTACTGTTAGCGATTTCAATTGGACTTTACCTTCACAAAAGCGCAGAAAAGGAATATACGAATGCTCTTGGTGACATTAAAAACGGACTCTCTGCAGGAGTTCCGTACATCATCATTGTGAGTGTTTTCCTGTACTTTTATTACACGAAGATTGATCCTGAATACAACCAACATCAGCGCTCAGAAGCAGCAATGCAACTGGAGAAATTACTCGATGATCCTGACGATTTACAAAAGATGCGTGATTCGAATGCTGAATTTGAAGTAATGTCAGTCGAAGAAATTCGAGAAAGTATTATTTCGAACCAAGAAGCGATGTATAGCCCACAGGCCGTTACAACGATTAGTTTGCTCGGAATGTTGATTTTAGCGACGTTCAACAGTATTTTCATCACGATCATTTATAGGAAGCTTATTTTTAGGCAAGCTCCTCCCCCTCCTGAACGTCAGCGCTAACTAACATTTTCTTAGCTTTGAGGTATGCTGATTAAAATTAATCACCCTTGCTAAAAAATCGATTTCGTATATCCTCATTCACTTGGATGATCTTCGGATTCGTGATTGTGTACGCATTGATTTCCTTTGTGAATCATCTTTGCTTTCGTACTTACGGATTAGATTTAGGGCTATACACCAATGCGATGTACGACTACGCGCATGGATCGATGGCGAATATGGACATGATTTGGGACACCAAAGAGTTGGCCTTGGCTGATCACTTTGATCTTTATCTGATTCTCTTCTCCCCGCTCGTTTATCTTTTTGGAAGCTGGACCTTACTTGTTATTCAAATTGCAGCCATTCTTGTTGGCGCGAAAGGTGTTCATACTTATTTCAAGGATCAACCTCGAGTTGCAATGTTGGCGACTTTCTTCTTTTTAAGTTACTTCGGAGTTTTCTCTGCTCTCAGTTATGATTATCATAGTAACGTGATTGGCGCGATGGCGGTCCCCTGGCTATTTTACTTTGTTAGAGAGAAGCGATTTGTTGCCACTTCATTTGTACTATTTTTCATCTGGATTGGCAAAGAAAACATGGCGTTCTGGATGACCTTCTTAACCTTAGGTTTAGCCTTTATTTATCGTAAAGACAGAAAATCATCGCTGATCCTACTGGGTTTCTCTTTTGCCTCCTTTTGCTATTTCCTGCTAGTGATTAAAGTACTCATGCCGTCCCTTTCTGTTGAAGGCGAATATTTGCACTTTGCCTATGAAAGTTTGGGTGAATCCATGTCAGAAGCGTTTATCCATTTGATTGCGCACCCAATCGATTCTCTGGAAATCTTCTTTACGAATCATCTTTCTGATTCTGGATTTGATGGTGTGAAAGTTGAATCGCATATTATTCTATTGATTTCTGGAGTGGCAATTCTAATTCGAAGGCCGGCGTATTTAATAATGTTGGCTCCGATTTACTTTCAAAAGTTTTTTCACGATCAACCAATGACGTGGAGTACTGGAGCTCAATATTCAATAGAATTCGCTCCTATTATAGCGATTGGCGTGTTTGAAATCATTCAATCCATAGAAACTGAGAAACTCAAGAAATACTGGTTTTGGGGAGTTGTTGTTCTTTCCTTCGTCTGCTCTATTCGAGTTATCGATCAGCCTTTTGATCATGTTGAAGAAAGCAACGTTCAGTTTTACAAAGGAGGACGTTACTCCAGAGATTACAACATTTCAGCTGTCCGAGAGGCTATCGAAATGATTCCTAAAGACGCGGCAGTTTGCGCTCAAAACCCCTACTTGCCTCATGTTGCCTTAAGAGACGACGTGTTTATGTTTCCTTTTGTGAAAAGCGCGGAATACATACTAATTTCATCTAAGGAATATCCTTATCCATTGCAAACTGAAGATTTGACAAAGGAAATTGAGCGACTAAAACGGCATTCGGAATGGGAAACGATATTAGAAGAAAACGAAGTGTTTTTATTTAGAAAACGTTAATCGTTATAGCTCAATCTTCTTTAAGTTCTCGAGATATGTTTTCCCAACTTTGAATTCCTCATCTCCGACAATTACTGAGTTCACTCCTTTTGCCGTCACCTTATCTATTCGAATAATAATCGAACGCTTAATCCGCAGGTATTCAATCGGGTCGGGAACGATATCTGTAAATTCTGAAATTTTGTGTCGCACAATATGTCGGCCTTTCTCGGTGTATATCGTTATGTAGTTACTACTCGATTCAACGTAGATTATTTCTTCTGAAATGATGCGTATATCTTTTCCATTACTACGTATGATGAACTCATTTGACGCTGGTCTCATCCTGCGCATGATCTGCCGCAAAATCTCCTGAATAACTCCTCTGTTATACTTTAAAATTCGATACTTAAAAAACAGCCAAATGATAAATATCACTGTGCTCCAGATGGTCAAATGGAACCACCATTCATTGTAAAAAGCAGGATGAATCTCGATTTTCTCTTTTAGTTTCGCTCCTCTCGGGTTCCCGTTAATTATGGGTTGAATAACAAACTCGTAACTTCCAGGAGGCAGAGAATGGTATATCACTTTTCTCTCAGAAGTAATTCTCCAAGTATTGTCAAATCCTATCAATTTATACCTGAAATTCAATTTTCTGGAATTTGCAAAGGTAACGAGCTCATACCCTATTTGAATCTGGTTTTCGTTGTAAGCCAAATCCAGCAAATCCTCTCTCTGAATTCCATTCACTGAAAGTTTCGTCTTCTTGAAATGAAGTTTAATCTCCTCCTTAATAACCTTTTTCCAGTCCTTTTTCTCAAAATAGGTAATCCCTTCCCTGGTCGCCAAATACACCCTTCCATTGACAATTTCAATATCATAAACCCTCAAATCTGGCAGCCCTTCTCTTACTCCCAAATTTTCTATCTTCCAATTGTTATTCAATCCTTTCGTTGCCTTAGACAAGCCATTTTCAGATCCAATCCAGAGAACAGCGTCATTCAATAGCACTTCAAATGCATAGTTGCCTAGCGTACCAGTGGAGGTATTTATTTTTGATACAATTTGTAAATTTTGATTCAAGACGATAACCCCCTTCCATCTGGTAGCACAATAGATCATACCATCACTTCCAACATCGAGATCATTAACCTCTGCTCCTAAATCCTTCTTGCTTATAATTTTTCCGGATCGATCAACTTTAATGATTTTCTCACCTAACGCTATAATTACAGAGTTTCCTGAATATTCTGCGTCAGAAATCAATCCCTCATCACCAGTATTGGAAAGAATAAGCTTAAGATCTTCGTCATAAACACCACTACCGAACACAAAAAGCGGTGGAGAATGTCTATCGTCAGGGTATCTCATAATCCTTCCTTTAACTTCGAGCTCTTCAGGCGGATTATCATAAAAGGTATTAGTGGAAAAAAAATACTGTCCCAAGCTTTTATTCCAATTCACCTTCTCACTTGACACATAATTTAAATACCGGTCGACTTTCACCTGATTGTGATCATTCGTCATGTACATGAGGTGATCATTCCTGTCTATACTGAGCGAGTAAACCTTAGTGTGTAAACTTGGCTGAAGTACTTTTAAATTACTCTCAGCATAGTACAAAAGACCTGTTCCATGGGTCCCTAACCAAATCCCCCTATCGGAATCTTCGAAATAAGTAGTAACGCTATATTCCTTAGCCATGTGCTTTTTCAAGTTTCCTTTTTCATCAAATACCTGCACACCACCATGGACTAAACCAATCCAAAAACCCTCTTTGCAGGTTCCTGAATTAAGTATTTTTGCCTCTTTTCCAAGATATTGATATTCAATCACCTCAAGGTTGTTCTTAAGTAGAATTTGATACCCAAATTCGGTAAGCCATACATAAGTATTTTCCAGTTCCAATAAGTGCTGACGATTCCCTCTTCCGAACCCCTTTTTATACAATTCATCTGGTTTGGCCCCTGAATATACATACGGATAACCAGTTTCATCACGTTTAATTGTCAATGGATATATTCCTTTTAACTCATCATTACTCCCATACTTATATAAGAGTTTTCCTTCAGCTGAAACACGGACAACTTCTGGTTTCCAGAGGCTGCGGTATTTTATACCGCCGTCATCGCTCACAACCAATGCTCGAGGCTCTAGCTTCCTGAACTCTCTCCAGAACTCTAACAAAACGTGATTGTACTTATAGTTTTGAAATTCTAAGGTATCTGGGTGAAAAAAGAAAAGTTCATTTTCTCTTGTTGTACACCAAATCGTTCCATCTGGTTGTTCAAAAAATTCGAACACCATATTACTGGGAAAACCATCGATCATCCCGTAAGAAGTAAAATTACTCCCATTAAATGATGCAATCCCACGATCTGATGCTATCCACAAAACTCCATTCTTATCTTGGTGGATATCATAAATTTCTTGACTCGGGAGTCCATCCGATATTAAGTACTTCTCAGAGTAATCTTGTCCGGTGGCGTAACCAGAAATAAGGATGGTTATTAGGAAACACCATAGGCTTGGCGTTGTGGCAAGGATTTTCATGAATACAAAGCTAATATTCCCAATTTTCAAACGGAAAATTTTCGCCCCTAAAAAGCATCATTTCATCCCTTTCGTTTAATTCCGAAAGATGTCAAACAAAACAACATTCTGATTTACAATAACTTAAAATTTAATTAATTTATCACATTAAGTTTTCTCACCCTTATCTTTTCAATAATTTCCGATTCAAAAATTAGTCCATCCCTATTAATTATTCCTTTATCCCTTTTGTCATTCCCGATGCTTTTTGCGCGAATTTCATGCGATAATTTTGCCAGTAATTATTCACACAACTAAATTTTTTACAATGAAAAGAATGAATTTAATAGCGATACTATTTACCGCATTATCTTTCGCTTTTAACCTAAGCGCTCAGACGGTAGTAAATGGTGGCTTCGAACAGGCAACTGGTCCAGGACATCCTAACTATGCCACAAATTGGGATCGAGGTTGTAGCCAGAACTACTCTAATGTTTCAGGGTGGTTTCAGGGAACATCTGATCTTTACACCGCCGGAAGCATGCCTGCACAAAACAGAGTGAATCCAAGAACTGCCAACAATTACAATTTTGCAGGAATGATTGGACCGAAAATGGCTACAATCAATGGTCAGCAGACTTTAAAGAGAATGGAAAGTGTCATTAATCAAGTGAATGGAACATTCGTTGCTAACCGTCAATACACAATTTCATTTTACGCTGCTCGTGCCTACTTCGGAGCAATCGGACAGCAAACAAATGTGAAAATGGAAGCTCTACTTAGAGTTTATGGTGATTGTAATCAAGAAAAATTGATTCCAATCAACATCAACTTACCTATTCAGAATTACGGTGAAGGAGCGAATGCTACAAATAACTGGACATATCTTACGGCAACGTTCACATTGACTGCTGCAGAGGAAGCTCAACAATTCGACGCAATCGAAATCCGCCCAAAATACGAAGGAGTAAACTTCACAATAGAGCACATTTTCGTAGATGATCTTACTATGTCATACGTTGATCTGTCAACAGCCGACATCGAAGCCTTAAACCCAATTTCTTACTCAAGTGAGCCTTCATATTACGGAAACATCGACGTTGCACATTTCTGTGAGGGAGATATTTTCGTCGATGGATCTGGAAGTGAAAACGAAACAAGCTATTACATTACCGTTAAGGAATGGGATTTGATGAATTGGATTCCAGTACCAGGCGGAGTTAGCTATACAACTCAACCAATTAACGGACAAGTTCCAGCAAGTATTGATTTAGAGGCTGCAATCGGTACATCTTTGAGTACAGGCGCATTCTATCAAGCATCAATTATCGTTGGCCCTAACTGGGATGCAGATTGGTTGTATTTCACAGTAGACGAATGCTGTCCAGATGAATTAGAACTAGAGATCGACTGTAACCGAAGTGAAATCAGCGTGACAAACCTTCCACAAGGAGCAACTGTAACTTCAACTACATGGGTTCGAAAAAGAAAAATTACTGGTGCCGGAACTGTTATTCTAACGGGAGCAACTAATTACTCAACAATTGTTGCCCAACAAGATGGTTACTACGAAGTAACAATGACAATGGTACTGGCAAATGGTATGGAATGTACTGTTACGGGTATGATTTACTACTCCGAAGATAACTGTTGTCAGGTGCTATACCCTAATGGATTGAAAGCTTGGGTTGCTGCTAACAACAATGTAATAGGTTATCAAACGGTTGCGGCTTGTGGTACGACATTCAATGTTCCAATTATTTGTAACAAGAGTCGCGAGTATTCATTCGACATTTCTCTTTGCCCAAATATTGACGGATACTCTATCTACAACAGTCATTTCAACGCAAGTACTTGCACAGACATAAATACTCTTTATAGTGTAGCAGGTTCAGGAACTATCCCTTCAACGCTCACTCTGAACTCAAATCAATATGAATTAGGAGAACTAAACCATCTTGTAATTTACGCAAGCGATCCAGGTTTGAACCCTACCTTCCAAGAAGTACACATCTTGTACATTCCGCATAATGGAGATCTTTGTCAAGGTTTACTTGGAAAGAGTCTCATAAACGATAGTGAAACTGTTGAGGAAGGGCAATTGGAAATCAGCGATATTCACCCGAACCCTGCAAAGGAGTTCACAACAGTATCATTGAACAAATCAGCTTCTGGAACAGTTGGAATCTACTCAATGGACGGAAAGGAATTGACTTCGGCATCATTCGAAGAACAAAACGATATCACGCTTTCAACAGTGGATTTACCACAAGGGATGTACATTGTTAAGTTGACTGTAAACAACCAAACGATCACCAAAAAGTTGATCAAGTAATACGTTAAAACCTACCTTTCACACAAAAACGGGCATCAGTTATCTGATGCCCGTTTTCTAGTCAATGTGTATATCGTATTTAAAGATGGAACACTTAGATTTCAGATGAGATTTTTTCTCCTAGCTCATCATAGTCGATTCCGTCAAAGTTTCCAGATGACATCATCAGTAGAGCCGAGTTGTTCCACTCAAACTGATTCAAAAAACTTCGAACTTCATCTGTAGTTGTTACCACTTCAACTCCCCCACCAAAACCAGCAAGAACTTGTTCTTTGGTAATTGGCTCAAGTTTTTTGTGCTTCACCACTTCAGGGCTGAAATACACCAGTGCATGATCAGCGGCATCCATTGCGTTTTCATAATGCGGTAAAAACTCTTTCTTTAATGAAGAAAAGGTATGCAACTCCATGCATGCAATCACTTTTCGATCTGAGTATTGTTCTTTAACCGCTTTTGTCGTTGCCTTCAATTTTGACGGTGAATGCGCAAAATCTTTGTACATCACAAAATCACTTTTCTCCGCTACTTTCTGTAGCCGCTTCCCTGCTCCTGTAAAAGATGACATTGCGTTGAGAAAAGCATCATTCTCAATGCCAATTTCAGCAGCAAGCTTCATCGCTCCAACCAAGTTTTGAAGGTTGTGCTGACCAAAAATCTGAAGCGAGTAATCCTTTTCATTGAGGTGGATTGTTGTTCCGTTCTCTTCGACAGTGTATTCAGGAGTTTGATAAGGAATAGCCTCAACTGCTCCATCCCATTTCTCCCCTAACTTCTTTACTTCTTCATCTTCCGTGTTATATACCAACTTTCCTCCCGAGACAATCTCCTTGCAGAACAAGTCGAATTGCTCAACATAGTTGTCAAATGTTGGAAAAACATTGATGTGATCCCAAGCGATCCCGCTGATAATAGCCACATTTGGTTTGTACAGGTGAAATTTCGGTCTTCGATCAATCGGAGAACTCAAGTACTCATCTCCCTCTAGGATCATGATTTTAGCATCTTCTGAAAGCTTCACCATGTAATCATAGCCCTCCAATTGCGCACCCACCATGTAATCCACATTGATTCCGATCTCATTGATCGCATGCAACAACATAGAAGTGATGGTTGTTTTTCCGTGAGAACCTCCAATCACCACTCGGAATTTATCCTTGCTCTGTTCGTAGAGGTATTCTGGATAAGAAAAAATTGGAATTCCAAGATCTGTGGCTTTTGCCAATTCTGGGTTATCCTTTCGTGCGTGCATTCCCAAAATCACAGCATCCAAATCAGAAGTGATTTTCTCTGCGTCCCAACCAATGGTTGAAGGTAAAATCCCTTGTCGATCTAATCTAGATTTTGACGGCTCAAAGATTTCGTCATCAGAACCAGTGACCTTTGCGCCTTTTCTTGAAAGTGCAATTGCTAAGTTGTGCATGGCACTTCCGCCAATTGCGATGAAATGTACATTCATGCTAGTCGTTTTTTGAAAGGAGTTCGCGTGCATCGAGTATTGAAGGAATCACAAAAAAGAAAGTCCCGTAATCAGTCAAATAATTGAACATTACTTGACGCTCTGGCGTTGAAAAGAAAATCGGAATTATCATCGAAGTAAGCGCGATATAGTAGAACCAATCCCACCATTTTTTACCTATAAAAAGATAGCGACGCGCAATTTGGGTGAGAATGTATCCCAGCGCGAAAATCATTACATACATGGGAACTTTCAGCATGTCAGTATGTAATTCCACTTGCCAGTAATAGGCAATAATTAACCCTCCAAGGACCAAAGAAATGACTAGGAGCAATACTTTTAACAGGCGATTTTCTTTCATGAGAGCGCTTTTGATGAAAGTACTGCAAAAATGCACTCAGACTGAGCCACGTTTAATGAATTTCCAACAACTTCATGATGAAAACCTACTCTCCACTCAAGTAAGTTGCGAATCCCGCGCTCATTGAACGTAGATAACCATCGTTCCCATCTGCTTCCAAGAGGTAAACCTTGAGCTTTAATTCAGGGTGGTCTTGAACAAATTTCAGCGCCTTTTCTGCTCCCATTACCATAAACGCTGTGGCATAGGCATCGGCTTCAGAACAAGTTGGAGCAATTACACTAGCACTGAGCAGAGAATGTTGAACTGGATATCCCGTTTTCGGATCAAGGAAATGAGCATATCGATTCCCGTCCTTCTCATAGAATTTTCGGTAGCTTCCACTTGTAGCAATCGCTTCATCAGAAATGGATACGATGTTCTCTATTTCATAAGTTGAACTCTTGTCAGCAGGGATGTCAATTCCGATATTCCAATCTGTTCCTTTGATATTCTTACCTCGAAGCAACAATTCGCCTCCAATTTCAATGTAGTAGTTCTTTTGCCCTCTCTCGTTCAGAAAATCACCCAAAACATCGACAGAATACCCTTGCGCAATTGCATTAAAGTCTAGTTGAAAACCTGGATTTGTTTTGATCAGCTCAATTGATTTTCCATTAAACTGAATGGAATGATGTTGATCAAAACCAATATCATTCAACAAGTAATCAACCTCATGTTGTGACAATGGCGACTCAACGTTATCCATGAACCCCCATCCTTTCACCAAAGGGAAAACAGAAGGATCAAATGAGCCATTCGTGGCTTGGAATATATCCTGACTTTGAAGGTAACAAGTTTTGAAAAAACCTGATTCGTCCTCTATCTTAAGTGATTCTTCACTTGAGTTGAGCTGGCTAATTTTTGAAGTTGGAATGTACGTTGAAAGTGATGCATCGAATTGATCCAAAACCGAGTCGATTTCAGCATTTGTGAAATTTACTTCGTTATCAGCAACAATGATTTCATAGGTTGTTCCTTGAGTGTTGCCTCGAAAATTTCGAATTATTTCTGTCGCTTCGACCGAAGGAGTTTCACAGGCCAAAAGACCTATGCTCCCACTAATAATGACGCTCCAAATCTGGACCTTGCGTTTCACTGTTCCAAACATAACTTAAACTTGGGTTACCATTTTTAGAGTATGTAATTCCATTCTTTGTTTCTGTTCGAACATACACATCTGCATGCCCATCAACGACAACTATACGACGAGTGATCACCGTTGTTATCAATCCAGCTTCATCTTTACGAGAAAACAACTCTTGACTTACTCCTTCTGGATATTCTTGTCCGAGTGAATTAGCAATCTTCACTTTTTCTTTCTTTGATCCTTCAATCTTATCCAAACTTTGTTGAGCCTGTAAGTTTTTTTCGCGTTGAATGCGTCCCTCAGTTTCAGCTTTAGCATCGCTTGCCTTTTTCACGTCTTTCAAATTCTCTGTATTCTCAACATGTGATTCAGCATCCTCTGTAGACTTGCTCGATCGAGCGATTTCCTGATTAGCAATTTTCTGCTTAGCACTTAACCTCTCTTCAGTATCGGAAAGTTGGCTTTGAGATGTTGTTGAATGAGCTTGACGATCTTTTTCGTTCACATATGCAATCTTACTATCCATTGCAAGCTCAGCCTTCTCTGTTACCACCTTACGCTTTTCTTCTTCGTCTGATAATACTTGTTTGTTCGCAAGGTATTTTTCATTCTGACCTTCAGTTGCCTTTTGAGACATTTCGGCTTGATCAGTCTGAATATCCTTCAAACGCTCGTTTGCTTCTTTACGTACTTTGTCGAAACCATCATTATCACTTATCACTTTTCTTTTTACCTCAGCGATTTCCGCGTCAACTTCTTTGCCATTTTCATCATTCTGCTGCATGTAAGCCAACGCCACAGCATTTACGTCTTCCTTAACATCTTTTACTGATTCATTATTATCTCTAACGAATTCCTTATCCTCTTCTGCTTTAGTTGTTTGTTTAGCCTGTATTGCAGAAATCCCAGCTTTTTGACGTTGAACATTTTCGTACTTACTCTCACCAATTGCCTTGTAAACTTCAGCTGTTTCGTCTGCGGCCGCATCCACCTTTTTCTCAATCTCGAGACGCTCATCGTAATCATCTCGTACATCAGCTTCGACATCAATAGCACACCGTGACCGCAGCTTCGGTGGCGTAGCAGTCGACAACCATGTGCCCCATCTTTTGTTTGATGAGCCCGAACTCGGAGATGGACTGCCCGAACTGTTTTCTCTCTTTGGCGTAGTTCGAGGCGAGCGCGATAAGCTTTTTCATCGCGCCCACGGTGCCGCCGCCGCACCGTCGACGGCGATCGCACGCACGCGGCCGGCGATGATGGCACTGGCGACGGGCGCGTTCACAAAAAAAATTTATCACAAAAAAATTTTAGTCAAAAAAAAAGTTTTAGTCACAAAAAAAATTTTAGTCAACAAAAATTTTTAGTCAAAAAATTTTTTTAGTCACAAAAAAATTTGGTCACAAAAATACTTTAGTCACA
>CAJQOB010000049.1 GCA_905479845.1 uncultured Flavobacteriales bacterium | reverse complement strand
GATTAATGAGCCAAGGTTGATGAAGAAGCACAATTTCAACGTTGTATTTCATCCTGAAATTCAATTCGATTTACGGGAAGCAATGGACTATTACAACTCCAAACGAGAAAATTTGGGTGATCGCTTTTATTCAAATGCGAGGCACGACGAACTGCACAAGGCACGACTGAACGAAAGAATGACTGTAGTCGAACAAAACAAGTAACGAAAACACGGTTGTCAAACGGTGTTGAGTGCGATTAAAAGCAAGTGAACAAAAAACGCCGCGGCGGAACACTTGTGTCCAGTTCTCTCTGGTGTTGTGCGCGATACATAGCGGTTAGGCTTCTAATTTCTAGTAGTGTAAAAGTAAAATTTATTTCGGTCTTATAAGCAAAAGTCTTTTTGTTTTTTCCAAGAATATACATCTCCAACACTCGTTGCGTGGCAATTGCTTTATAATGAGCGTGTTATTTCTTTTTAATTGAGGGTGAGTTACTTGAAAATTAAAAAGTGCTTAACTGATCTTCGAACTGCCAGTTTCGTTTTTCCGAAGATCGAAAACAATCAAAATATTGAGCTTGGACCTGACTAACTTATTAGAGAAGATTTTTCTTTTTTTTAGAGCGCGAAAAGTCTTGATAAACAGCCCTTCACTTTCATTTATGTGAACTAGTTCTTATCCGAGATGAGAGTGAAAGACTCGTAGAACCTATAATTTGATGATTTTCTTCATTTTTCTGTGGAATCTGTCTTGAACCAACAAGCTATATACCCCTGAACTGAAACCTTCTAATGAGAGTTCTTGTTTTTTACTTATTCCTTGCGTCCTGTGTAGAACGACCTTTCCAAGAGCATTGTACAGAATTAGCTCAGTTTCTTTCAGAGAGAATCCTGTCAAATGAATATTAACCGCATCATAACTGGGGTTTGGAAAGACTAAAAATGGATCGATTGAGCAATCTGAATAGTAAGGTCCATAAATGGTCTTTTCTCCATTGAAATCCACTTCGACCAGTCGATAGTAATTATGTTGAGCATCAGATTGAACCGTCGAAACATAGAACTGAGCTTCATTCGTTGTTCCGTATCCATCCAATGTGTCGATAATCTCATAATCATAGCCATTCCTGCTTCTCTCGACGTTAAAATAATTGCAATTGGTCTGGGTTGCGGTTTCCCAAGAAATTTGCACATTATCCCCCTTGCATTCTACATCAACTGAATTCATCTCAGCTGCTAAAAGACCATTGACAACTATCTGATATGAACTGGTCGCGTCGCAAGGAGGTGCCCCTAGCGAATAAGTAACGGTGAAGAATCCTGAACCTGTAATTGACGGATCGAATAAACCAGTTGCACTGATTCCAGGTCCTGACCATACTCCTCCATTGTCAATTGCATTCATTTGAAAGGGAGAAGTGGATGAATATACTGTGGAAGTCAGAGGGATTATCGTGGTGTTTCCAGGGCCAGATTGAGCGGCTGGTGCAGGTGCCAATTCAAGTGTGAAATTTGACGATGATCCAGACCAATTCTCGACAACAATCATAAGTTTGTCTCCCGCAGAAACCATAGGTGCTGAAACGGAAGAAGGACATGAGAAATATGATCCAATTTGATTACATCCACTAGCTGCAGATGAATAATTACATGAAATTTCATTAGCTGTATTTTGAATTGCGACACATGGGTCCTCCCCAGCAGGAATAGCGAATATGGCAACGTCTAAATAGCCCGTGGTTGCATCTCCACTGATCAGCATTTCTAAAGGTCCGCTCTGCGTTATGTACAAGACGATATATGCATATCCAGGACCGAAAAAGTCCAAACAATTGCTAACTGCTGGTCCGGGAGTGCTAAAAGTAAATGGTCCAGCAACTCCTTCTTGGCTACAAATGGTTGTTTGTGTGTTGCATTGAGCTTTGCATTCAAATGAAAAGGAAAGGAGAATAAAAAGTGGAATATAAAAGAGATACTTCATAGTGGTCTAGTTAAAATAGTTTATGATTTGATTGAGTTCGATATCCGTGATGCGTTTTGCGTAAACGATCTCAACCTTCTTTGCTTCAGGGTTGATTTCTATTGAAATAAGATCCGGGTATGAAGACATCAAGCGATGTGTAACGCGCTCTATTTTTGATGTGGGAATAATTCTAATCATGTTTATTGATAGAGTGTCTCTTTGGGCCACGTTTTCGAGCTCGCTTTTTTGAGCGAAACAGAAAATGGGCATAAGGCATAGAAGGATAATACTGAGTCTTTTCATAGTTGCGTATTTCAGGTGATAAAAAAAGCGGGTGTTTGGTATAGAGGGTTCTAAATAGTGAGCCAAACATCAGCCGAATACGTAACCGTCTAAAAATCAGTGAGTCATGAAAGGGTGTGGACAAGGAGGTTTTTATGTGATCTCTCAAATTGAGAGAAATATTCCCATTTTGGGTTGGGACTTTGGGGCTGGAAATAGCGTGGGACAACACTGCCAATGTCATCGTTACTCAAAAAACTAGATGGATCAAACTAGGTTAAGAGTTGAAACAAAGGGAATGGAATAAGCTTACCTTAATAAAAGATAAGGTGCTAGAGTTTCTGAATAATTGGCTTATTCTCGGAAAAAAATGCGCTTCTCTTTCTGATAAACAATCACCATTGAATCACGACCAATTGCCTTTAAGAGAATTCCATCGTATAATTTTTCACCACGGCGTAAAGTGTGCTTGTATCCATCGATGCCAATTATTGCCAATGGATCTTTTGAAGTCGTTCTCCGAACTTGACCGTAGTAAACAATTTCGGGCCAATTGACGCCTTGTTTAATAGGCCGAGATGCGGCCCTGTTAACTGATCCTCTTGCATCTTGAGGAGGTGCTGGAGAATACGATTTTTTCGTTTCCCCAAACGGATCACGGTAGTCCAAGTTGATTGAAAATGTATCACGCGATAAACTAGCAAAGGAGATTGGTTGATTTCGAGTTGGTACAACAACTTCGGTTTCTTCACCAAATAAGCCGTCCTTCACTCGAAAGAATGCCTTGTACCAGATAAATCCGACCACGACAATAAGAATACCAGTAAGCGCTTTGTTCTTCATTAGTTCAACGTTAATTGATAACTTGAAGATGCCGCCGCTGTATTCCCTGCCTCATCACTATTCGTTACTCTCCAATAATAAATTCCCGCAGGCAAGTTTACATCAGCTGTAGTTCCTACAACATTAACCACTTCTGTAATTGCACCAAACCCCTGGTCCGTTGCGATTTCTAGGGTGGAAGTGACAGGGGATTGAATCGTTCCAACATCGGAGCCGTTTGTCCAACTAAAGGTGATGATCCCCGCGAAATCTAAGGAGAGGTCGTTTGGACTAACGAGGTTAGCAGTGTTAGGATCGGTATCATCGACGAGCAGAGAATTTACCGTAAATGGTGTTTCGGTTGCTCCAAAGTATGCTTTCACTCCCCATGTGTATTCTCCCTCAGTCAGGAGTCCTGATGGGATGATGTAAGTTGAAGTCGAAATACCATTTTGTGCATCCAATACAAGACCTGTGGAGAATGAATTCCCTTGTCGTAATGAGAACTCATAACTTGTTGCTCCTGTGATCGGTGTCCATGAAAAAGTATTGAGCTGCGTATCGACATATGCTTGATCAGTTGGGGAGTCCAATACAACGTTATTTCCTGTTCCTCCCGATGGCTGAACACCCACCCAAAATTTGCAGGGACCTAATACTTGTGATTCGTAACCTCCGTTTAGCGCTGTTAATTTGAGTTCGTATTCGTTCGAATCAAGGTTGAAGTAGAAATCTGTTCCAGTTACTACGCTATCTAGAGCAAACTGACTGATCGCGGCGAAACTTGGCGAAACAACTTCCAAATGATACTTCGAAGCGCCTTCCAATTCTTGCCATTTGAAATGAACTGGATTCTGACTTACGGTATCATTTTCCGCTGGTAAAATAAGTACAGGTGTCTCGGCTGTAATGTCTTCAGCAATGATCTTTTCACAGCTTACTGCAGAAATTGCAATTCCAAATAATAGTAATAGTGTTCTCATCTTAAATAGTTTTGAATGAGTATTGTTGTGTATAGTGCTTTGTCATCATCGGCATCGTGTTTCGTGAACTCGAATGAGACGTTTAAGATTTTGGCCAAAGTGAATTTCTTTTCTACTTCGTAGAGGAATCTTAATGTGTTCGTGTAATTTCCTTTTAAGACGACTCGGTGCGTGTTAATTGAGAAGTCTGGGTGTTGGAAGTGAAGCACTTCGTTGATTTCATGAACTGAAACATTGTTTGCGTGCTTTGCAAAGAAATTCAAGAATTCCTGTTGCACTTTTTCGATTGTATTTCCCTCTTCACCGAGTAAGCGATTCAGCTGTGCAATCTCTATTTGCTTGGTGCGAATTTGATCATCTGCCGAAGCTGCCAAGACTAGTTTTTGCTCAAGCTCGGTTCGGTACTTCTTGATTTCAAGGGTAGGTCCGAATCCTCTTTTGTAAGCAACAGCAGCCAGCAAAACGCCAATCACAAGCAGTGCGTAATTCTTTTGTTTATATGTGTATTTATCGAAAAACGTCATTCGCTCAGTGTGATTTGAAGTTCGAACTCCGCCCAATCGTCTGTTGATTTCAAGTAGTTCAAAAGCTCAATGCTTTTAATCCAACCAAAACGATCCATTTTCTCAATCCAATTATCGAGAATCTCATTGTCTTTTGTAATTCCAGCGATCCAAATGCGCTTTTGATCCACTTCAATACGTTGTTTCTCTTTTAGCTTTCCTACAACTGGAAAAACAGTCATATCTGAAAGTGTAATTGATTTTGGAACACTAACACCGATTTCATCCATGTAGTAGGACAGAAAGCTTGATGCATTCACTCCTGCGCTGCCGATTAATTGCTCTTTTCGCTGTTTTTCTTGAGATAGTCGATCGAGCATGGAGATGTTTTCTGTGTGCACGGACAAGTCCATTTCCAATTGAGCTACTTCGTCGTTCAAGTGATTTTGATAGAAATAGTTAACGATTAGGGCTAGGAGAATCACACCCACAATTCCAATTCCCATTGTCTTGAATTGATTGTATTGATGAATGTTTTCACGATTGGTTTCACCGTTTTCTTCTCCGTCGACAATCCACTTGTTTTCGGTGGTTTTGTTGATTCTGATTGCTTCCGATATTAAACTTTTCGTGGTCCAAAAATCACTTCTCCAATTTGATTTGTCTTTCGCTGTCTCAGATCTCTTAAATGAAGCAATTTTATCTCCTTTCACTTCGATTTCAAATTCTGTTGAAACCGTTTCGTTTTCCAATATTCCGCAAATAGGGGAGTAGCCGCAACTTAATCCATACAGTTGCCATTTCTCTTCTTCAAATTGTTTGAGATAATCTGAAATCAGTGATTTCCGGCAGAAGGAAACAGCCATGTTATTTCCATCGTCGAAATTTGTAAATAGGAATTCATTTGGATTTCCATTCATGATCAAATCCTGTTGGTAGGCAGAACTGCTTTCAATTTTACGAGAAAGGACACCTGTCCCAAGGACATGAATATGATACGGCTTGTATTTCCCAAATTGATTCACCACGTCTTCCAGATCATCGAATGATTCAAATGCATGATTTGCGCTTGATCCGAAGCTCATTTTACCTGCGGAGATTGCACAACTCCCTTGTCCGAAATCCAAATAGATAACGATCAATGAGCGGGGATGCCATATGTTGGAAAATCTACTCATTAATAAGTAACGATTGGTCGAATGAGGATGTGTAACTTCGATTTAGCTTTCGTCTTTTCACGACTACTGAAGAACCACTTAAGGATAGGGATTCTTGACAAGAATGGAACACCTGATCCAGTATCCGTCTTCTCCTTTTTCTCTAATCCTCCAAGTAAAATCAATTCTCCATTTTTTACACGCACCATGGACTCGAAAGTTTGAGTGGTGATGTTCGGTGGAGACGCGGGGTCTACTTTTCCTGAAAAATCATCTTGTTCAACATTGATGGTTAAAGTAACGTGCTCATCTGCACTCACAAATGGTTTGATGGTTACAGATAAATTGGCGTCAATTGGCTTCCATTGTTGAGACTGCAACACACCCTGATTCGTGACTGATGTCTGAACATTTACACGTGTTTCTTGGTAATAAGTTGTTTCTCCAATTGAAATATTCGCTTCGTGTCCATTGAGTGTTGAGATTTTAGGAGTGCTTTCAATGTCAATCACATTGTTGCTTTCAAGCGCCTGAAGCGATACGTAGAAATTCTCCGTTACTTGTCCTAAGTTCACGAGTCCAAACCCCGTAATAGTATTCAGAATGTTATTGATGGATTGCGAGCCCAGTTCAACGTCCAGGCCAGGGAAAACTTCTCCTGAGGTAGTTGTTGGTGTATCTTTAATTCCAGCTTTAACCCCTGTTTTGATACCAGATCCTCTTTCTGAAAAGAGCAACATGACATCAATTTGAACCATTGGAACGACTACATCGATGGATGAGATAAACGTCTTCAATTCGTCAATTTTTCGTGCGCTGCCTGTTAAAATCAATCCATTCAATTCCACAAATTCCTTCACTTCTAAATCTGTGAGCATTTCATTTGGGATAGCTGCTTTTACGGATTCAATTGTTCGGTTATCCAATCGGACTAATTCAGTTTTACGCAATCCTTCGACCTTGTTTTCACCGATCATGTAGATTTCACCTTCCTTTTTAATGGAGTAGTTGGTTCCATTCAGAACCATATCTGCCAATTCATCGAAGCGGACATCTGTTAAATCTAAATTGATTTTCCCTTTGAGATCAGAGTAGATCACATAGTGAACTCCTGTTTCCTCGGCTGCAGCTTGTAGCAATCCTTCTAAGTCAACATCTCGAGCGAATACATCTAAGGTTCCGACGTCATTCTTTATCAAAACAAAATCACCATTTTTCACTTTGGAGGCATAGTTACTCGGTCGTGCGTTTGGTCCAATGATAGGCTGATCTTTGATCCCTTTTCCGATGGTGTAATAATCATCGTTTTTCTCTAGAGTGAGCTCATTCGACTTCACAAACATTTCGAGAACTTGCTCGTGCGGTCGGTTCAGGAAATAGGCGTTTACTGGTTGATTCCGAACTGCAGGATCGACAACGAAATTGTATTTCGAAACACGTGTTAACTCTTCAATCACTTGCCAGAGCGTGTCGTTTTTTAAATCCATCGACAGAAACTTGTTCGCTGGATTGTAGGAAATTTCGAGTTTCTTCGGAGGCGCAACGACAGGTTTGATAACTGATTTCTCTCGTTTCTGAACGGAAATAATACTTCCTACGAACTCATATTCAATCTCGAAATTCAAGTAGAGAAATACGAGCATGTCTTTTACTTGAGCATCGTAGAAATTGTACGAGATCAATTGATTCAAACTCGGATCGATACTGACATTCAAATTATTTTCCAAGGCAACGGATGTAACCAATTCTGATAATTGAAGTCCACTGACATTGAGTTGTAATTTGTTGTTCAGTCCTGGGTGATCACCCGCGAGGTTATCGAGGACATCTCGAAGTGTACCTTCGGAATATTTTTGCGCCATCGAGTCCATGGAGAATCCACAGAACAATATGGTGATTATGACTAATAATTTCTTCATTAAATTCCAGATAGTAAAGGGTAAACTTCCTCCAAAGAGGTCGTTCCTTCTATTAATACTTCGTATGCTCTTGTCGCGAGGGTTTTAATTCCGCGTTCGTTTAATAATGTGTCTACTTCGTGGTTGTTTCCTTTGATCGCCAGTGCTAGTGTTTGATCGATCGGAATCACTTCGTACAATGCCATTCGACCTTTGTAGCCCGTATAATGGCATTCGTCACAACCGATGGGGGTCATAACTTCTTTTGGGATTTCAAAGCTGTCTATTGGTGGCCAGTCGGTAGGTTCCAGTTGCGATTTTATTGTACAATTCGCGCAGAGTTTTCGAACCAATCGCTGTGCTACAGATGTGTTAATTGTGTTTGCCAATAAGAAGGGTGGAACTCCCATGTCGATGAGACGTGAAATGGTCCCCCAGGCTGAATTCGTATGAATTGTAGACAGCACCAAGTGCCCCGTCAAAGCCGCTCTAATTGCCATTTGTGCTGTTTCACCATCACGGATCTCTCCAAGCATGATTACATCAGGGTCCTGACGCAGGAATGAACGCAATGCACTCGCGAAGGTCAAGCCTATTGACTCTTTCAATTGTACCTGATTGATCCCGTCCAACGTGTACTCGACTGGGTCTTCTACGGTCACAATATTTCGCTTTTCCTGATTAAGTAATTTCAAGGTTGCGTAGAGGGTGGTTGTTTTTCCTGATCCTGTTGGTCCGCTAATCAAAATGATTCCATTTGGCTTTCGAACGCCTTCCAAGTATTGCTTTTTCTCAATAGGGGAGAAACCAACTTTTTCGAGACTGATTGACGATGCATCATGTCCCAAAATTCTCATCACAATTTTCTCTCCGTGGAGAGTAGGTAGGATCGATACACGAATGTCAAAATCTTCGTATTCAATTCGCCCATCTTGAGGCAAACGTTTTTCAGAAATATCCAGATTAGACCGAATTTTAATCTTGTTGACCAGTTCAGGATAATCCTCTTTTTCAATAGAGAAACGTTGAATTAGGTTCCCGTCTATTCGAATTCGTATCCGCGCTTTTTCACCGTAAATCTCGATGTGAATATCACTACTTCCTAAACGGTTCGCCTCTTGAATGAGTCGATCTACGAAGTCGGTGTTGGCGTCAAAAGAAATTTTGGAGTCTTCACCATCAGTATTTCGGTAGTATTTCCCAAGACTGCGTTGGATGGTTTCTTTCGAACATGCTTCCAGTTGAACTTCCGTTCCTAATAATGCCGATAATTCTTCTCGAGTAAGTTCAACATCCATTGTTTCATCAATGAAAAATGTCATCGATGAATCAGATTGCTCCTTTGGCAAAATACGGTAATGCCAAGCCAAGTCGGAGCGAATCAACTGCTGAAGCTCTGCTTCCAATTCGATATGTTGGATTGTTGACACTAGATAGATGGAATTAAGTTTTGTAATTGATCACTGAACGTGACATAAGCTATTCCAACAAGTGCCATGTATCCGGCGTAAGGAATTGTCTTTTGAGGTTTTATCGTCGCAGCGATTAAATGAAAGACCAAGGTCAAAATTGTTCCAAATGTGAAGAATAGAATATACCATTGAAAAGAGAACAATGGAATCATGGCGACAAGAAAAAGAATGTCTCCCATTGAGAAGTATCCTTTAATAATGTTTACCAACCGCTGTTCTTTAGCCGTTAGATAAAGCGTTAATCCTAAAAGAAGTACTGTTAAAAACCCTGTGTTATAGGCGATTGTTGTCCAGTTTAAGTTTACCCAGTTCAATGCAATCGCGCCAGCCAGAACCAATGGAAAAACAAACCAGTGAACTCCTCTGAATCGAACATCTTGATAGAAACACAAGACCAAAATCGCTATGAATGAGATTAGAATGAGCATTAATCGTGTTGAATTTCTTTGAGAATTCCCTCTTGATTGATCTCCCAAACATTATACTGACCGTCATTATCTAAATCTTGAACAGCTACAGCTCTTGCCTTGAATCCATCGCCTGATGCTCCTACAATAGAAACTTTGTATACAGCTTCTCCACCTTGTGTTACTAATTTATGTGGGGTATAATTCAACTCATCAAGATCAGAGGAGTATTCAGCATACTGTAGGAAGTGAGCATATTCAAGATTATGAATCATTTTTAATTCTTGCTGTGCTTCCAAACTTTTCGTCTTCGATAATATTTCACGTTGATTTGACTCACAAGAAATAGTAAGAATAGCCGTTGTAGCTATAACGACATGCTTATAGTTAATATTCAGAACGAAAGCTGATATGGATTTGAGTAGAGCTAGCATTAGTCTGGTTGAATTTCTTTTAATACACCAGATTGATCAATTTCCCAAATGTTTCGTTGACCATCACCATTGAAATCCTGAACAGCTTCGGCTTTCGCTTTATAGCCATCTGGTGATGACTCAATAATC
>CAJQOB010000048.1 GCA_905479845.1 uncultured Flavobacteriales bacterium | reverse complement strand
AATGAAGAGAGGCTGCCCCTTTTGAGACAGCCCCTTTTCGTTAATCACTTTTTTACGATCCTCTCCACGAATGATCCTTTCAGACTTTTAACACGTACAAAGTAAAGTCCATCTTTCAATCCTTCCATGTTGATCATTTGCTTTTTCAGTCCATTCTTTACGGACCACATAAGCTTTCCATTTAGATCAATTAATTCTATTTCTACCTCATTATCTTCTTGAGACAATTCAACCCAAACTTCACCTGAAGTAGGGTTTGGGAATACTTTGACACACCCTATTTCCATTTGACCAGCGCCTGCTGTTGGATCCTGAATAACTCTTTCTACACGAACATCATCAATAAAATAATATGCACCATACATTCCAGGCTCAAAGGATGCTGTTGGATTAGCTTCAACCACCGTTGAAGCATCATTCTCAAAATTACCTATCGTTAAAAAACTATGCGCATCATTTGCTACGATGGTATCTACAACTCTCACCCATCCTTGTGTATCACCTATTACATTTGTTGACGTAAATTGTGGATTGACACTTAACACTCCATTCGTCCCATTTGACACAGCTGTTGTTGAAAGATGAACCCCCAAGTTATTGGAAGCAAACTCAGTGTAATCAGCTAGTGACACATAGTATTCTACAAGGTATTTTCCTGTAGGAATTAATGGACTTGACAACTCAATTTGAATGTACTCTCGCTGATTCATCCCGGCTATTGTGTACACACCTATTCCCGACATTGATGAACCTGACCTTGGTAATTGACTCCCTTTAATTCCAATTGGACCTGGATAAGTACTGTTCGGTTGAAAGTTCCAACAGGAAGATGCAATATCAGTAAAGTACACATCAGGCGTACCTGACGTGGCTGAATACCAAGCGGCTAATGAAGTTGCTAAGTCAGAGGTTCCAGCAATACCGCAGAAATCCGAATCTCTTTGTTCAAAATCAGGATTGGGAACTAGATTCTGAGCGTAAGCAGCGGTAACTGATAAGCCAATTGTAATGGATAAAATAGAAAGATAATTTAACATATTAAAAAAATTAGGTACAGTTCTTCCAGGGAAGTATAATTGTTAATAATACCTTCTAGGAACTACATTTCGTTTATATCAAAATAATGAGTGTGCACCCTAAAAGGTTGCACGCTACCGACGTTTCAATCGAAAACATTTAAATAAAACAGGAGAAAAAAAGAGTGAACATTCCCGTCCACTCTTTTACTATGTGAATTATTCAGTCTATTTCTTCTTGGCCTTTTTCTCTTTCCTTCTCTTGCACCAGCCTTTCTTGTCTTCTACTAAGGTCATCTCCTCGACTAAGTTTGTAGCTCCCGCGTATTTATCCATAATCCAAAGAACGTATCTTACATCGACTGTAATGTTACGGCAACGATCTGAATCAAACATGAAATCACTCATCGTACTTTCCCAAGAACGATCGAAATTTAGTCCCATTAGATTTCCTTCCGCATCGATTACAGGTGATCCTGAATTTCCTCCAGTCGTGTGATTAGACCCTGTGAAACACACCCACAATTCGCCATCTTGATCATATCCTCCGTAATCCTTTGATTCCGCCAATGCTCTAAATTCTGGCAACAACTCGAAATCAGCTTCTCCCGTATTGTTCTTAGCAATGATTCCATCTAACGTTGTATGCTCGGTGTAAGCCATTCCGTCATGCGGAGCGGACCCTTCTAATTTACCGTAAGTAATTCTCAATGTTGAGTTCGCATCAGCCCAATGTTTTTGATCTGGGAACATCTCTAATTTTCCTTCAACGTATACTTTCAAAAGTTGGTTCATCTTTCCTTTAAACTCTCTTACCTGAGGAATCACACTCTGGTAAAACTCAGCACTAAGCCCCGTCCATAAGTTGAATGCTGGATCATTTTCAGAAAAATCAGCAACCGTAGAATCTGACAGGCTATTCAAAAATGCTTCGAATCGAGCTTCGTTCGTTAAAACAGAGTTAGAAAAAATCATGTTCGCTAGTGATTCAACAGATTGTGCTTTCAACAAATTGCTCAATCCATTACCTTCCATGCGGCTCATGTATTCTTCAGTTGTTTTGATGAAAATCTTGCGATCTGTTTCTTCATCATAGTCCTTAAAGAACCCTTTGGCTTTATTTCGAAGTTTTTCTATTTCAGCATCAATCTCACCTAGCTTCACGATATCTCCATACTCAACGATGAACTTTTCGATCTCACGCGCACGTTTGAACGACTCTGCTCCCACATACATATACTCTATCGCCATACTATAAGCGAAATCACTTCCCTTGTAATCAGCAACCAATTGATTCATCTCAGCGATTACATTGCTGTATTTCATTTGCCAAGACGTCTTCTCTGCTGCTCTATCGTTGTACGCTTTCTCACGATCCAATTTAATTTGAATGGCATCAACCGTTTGTAAACCTCCAATTTGACCAATCCATTTCTTCCAACCATTTGCTATTCGCGCTTGTTTCGAAGCATATTTGATTCTCAATAAGTCAGATGAACGCATGCTCGCATCAATCACTCCCAATGACTGCTCTCTCATTGCAATTCGAGCTGGGCGTTCCATGTCCATGATATAACGCAAGTGCTCTGATGAAAGGTGTTGTTCCGTAGTACCTGGAAAACCGTAAATCATCGTGAATTCACCTGGAACTCTATCTTTCACTGAAACTGGAAAATAGTGAAGTGGTTGATAAGGTTTATTGCTCGTACTGTATTCAGCTGGTTTATTATCTGCTCCAGCATAAATTCTAAAGACTGAGAAATCACCAGTATGTCTTGGCCATACCCAGTTGTCTGTATCTCCACCAAACTTACCAATACTGCTTGGAGGTGCTCCCACCAATCGAACATCTTTGAACACTTCTTGAACAATCATGTAGTACTCATTTCCGTAGTTGAATGCTTTGATATTCGCTTCATAATGATTTCCATCAGTTGCCGCTGCAATCAATTCTGCAATATTTGCTTCGATTCTTTCACCATAAGCTTCTCCTGACAAACCTTCCGTACCAGCAAAAACTGCCGCCGTCATATCTTCAATACGAACAATTCTTGAAGCTGTGAGCCCAGGATTGGATAACTCTTCCCCTCTTGTCTTCGCCCAAAATCCATACTTGATGTAATCATTCTCCAACGAAGAATGAGATTGTACCTGTGAGTAACCACAATGGTGATTTGTTAAAAGTAATCCTTGACCCGAAACAAGTTCAGCTGTACAACCACCTCCGAAGTGCATAATTGCATCCTTCATACTTGATTGATTGACACTGTAAATGTCTTCTGCCGATAATTTCATTCCCATCGCCTGCATATCGTCTTCGAATGCCTTGATCAAGGATGGAATTAACATCCCCTCTTCCGCCGAAACATGGAAGAACGAGAATATCATAAATGCTAACGCTAAACTGATTCTTTTCATACCTATTTTTTGATTGCGTTAAAGATAGGCATTCGCTTGGAGTTGATGAAAATCAAAGCACATGAATAATCCATTGTAAGCTTCAATTTCCTTACCTTAGCAATGTGGAAGTATTAAATTTTATTTTTCGCTTAGGTGTTGTTTTCGCCATCTTCGGATTTCTTTGGGGTATGATAGACATTGGACTGCGCCTATTAACAGCCAGTCGTCCTCGGAAACTCGCTGAAACCTATATCATTAAGGGGGTGAAGTATTTACTCCTCGCTGACGTTACCTTTCTGTTTTGTTTGGGTGATTTAGACAAACACATGATCGTTTCTTATCAAGTTGTACTTGGAGGCATTGTTTTGCTCATGTATTTTGTTGGGAAGCTTCAGAATTCTCAAAACCGTATGGCCGTTTTTAAAATGATGGGGCGGAATATTCCTCAGGTTACACGCTTATCGTTCAATATGAAAGCTGAAATTGCTGTCATTAGTGGATCTCTCATTTTGTTCGGAATTCTTTGGTTTTACCCTTGGCTGGCGACCAACGCAGCTTCGAGATGGTTTCATGAAAGTATCTTGAGTATTGAAGATGCGTTTTTCTTTGGATTTATCTTTAAAATCATCGGGTTCTTCTTCATATTGAGCATGCTTTTCAAATTGGCTGGAGGATTAACCTTCCTACTGAACGGTGGAAAGACACCCACTCCCAATAACGGCATTGACGAAGGAGATAACTGCGGTAATGACGATTTTGACGATTTTGAAGAAGTTAATTAGTCCAATAAATCCGTAACGATTGTCTCAATTTGATCGAGGACTTTATCTTGATCTCCATTTTCGATAATGTAGTCCGCAAAAGGGATTTTACGCTCATCCAACCACTGATTGCTCATCCTACTCAAAACGTCTTCTCGAGAACAATTGTCGCGATTCATAACCCGACTGATCCTAGTTCCCTCTGGAGCAGTAACCAATACGGTTTTATCGAAGTTTGTATAAGCTCCTGTTTCAAAAAGAATGGCGGCTTCATTGAATACTAATTTAGATGCAGAGTTTTCCGCAAACTTGGCAAAATTAGCACGAACCCTTGGGTGTATTAGTTCGTTAAGTATGCTTTTGTCTTCTGGGTTGGAAAATATTCTTTCAGCTAAATAAGCGCGGTTAAGCAATCCATTTTCATATGCTCTTTTACCGAAGTGAGCTATAATTTCAGATTTCAATTCCCGATCTGAGCGCATAATATTCTTGGCTTCTTGATCCGAATAAAAAACGGGATATCCCATTGATTGCAGCACTTTTGCTATCGTGCTTTTTCCAGAACCAATTCCTCCCGTCAGTCCAATGGTCATTCTTTAAATCTCGTCTATTTCTTGGATTTCAAACTTCAAGTCAACAATAGCAGCGTAATCTTCTCCTGCCTCTTGCATATCTTCATCATCAGTTTCGTAAAACCAATTAATCAGCACTTGAGACTCTCCATTATTGATTTTCTCCAATCGTTTGAATAAATCAAGAATGCACTTGGAAGAAGAAGTATTGAAGTACTCCAACTTCATATCAACACGCGTTTCTTCAGTTGGTTCAGCCCCATACGCTTCTATCCAATCCATGAGTGGTTGAAAAAACTCGATCGAATTTTCTGGAATTGATCGTCCTCTCATTTCCAAAATTCCAACTTGTCCATCAAAATTAACCGATGGTGTTTTTGCTGATCCTTCAATGTGCAATTTTTCCATAATTCTAATTATTCGATAACAATACTTAAACAGAAAAACGAGTAATCGTCATTTACTTCGACGAATTCGTATCCCAGTTCATTTTTTGATTTACGAGCGATATCAATAATGCCTAATCCTGCGGTTCCCTTTCGAGAAACACTATTGTTGAGTAGGCGTTGCTGGTATAGCTCTCTTAATTCTTTTTCATCTAGCTCGTTGACCAAAACCAATTTTTGCTTCAGATCATTGGTGCTTCTTTTTGGAATATAATTCCCAGTTAACACCATGATTTTATTATCCACATATTTCACCATAACCAGTGCAGAGTTCTTCGTAGCATCCATTGGAATATCCGAATAATCCTTATCAATATGATGGTAGAGATTTTGAAAGCACTCGACAAGCACGTTAAAAACGCGCTTCTTCATTTGCATTGGAATCGATAGTTCGAGCATCTTAGATTCCATAATATGCAAAATAGACGTTAACAGCTCTGCTGAGAACTCACCTTTGAATGATAGGATGACTTGTTCATCCTCCATTCGTCGATAATAATTATAAACGTCTGTTAAAGCCATAGAGTCAAGAAATCAAATATACAGAATCCAATTTAGATATGTCTAACACTTCCTTAAAAGTTATCTATCTTTGTTCGCATGAAAATGGAAGGCAAAGAATGGTTCGCCGATTGGTTCGATACGACGTACTATCATACTCTGTACAAGAACAGAGATGTTTCTGAGGCTAAGCTATTTATCCAACGATTGATCGAATATCTTCCGCTTAAAAAAAATGACTGTGTACTGGACCTTGCATGTGGAAAAGGAAGGCATGCTGTGACGCTCTCAGAGTGTGGTTTTAACGTACTTGGCGTAGACCTTTCGGCAAACAGTATTTCTGAGGCAAAGCAGTTTGAAAATGATTCATTACAATTTGCCGTTCATGACATGCGTGAAGTTATTCCGAACGAACAATTCGATGGAGTATTTAATTTGTTCACGAGTTTCGGTTATTTCGATTCCATCGATGAAAATCAAAAGGCGGTAGATTCTATTGCGAAAATGCTGAAACCAAAGGGGATTTTGGTTATTGACTTCATGAATGCTCACCAAGTTGTGGAGAATTTAGTGGAATCAGAAACGAAATTAGTTGATGGAATCACGTTTAATATTGAGAGAAATTTCGATGGAAAGCACATTTTCAAACGAATTAGCTTTAATGCTGACGGCCAGAGTCATTCATTCACAGAGCGTGTGCAAGCACTCACGTTAGAAGATTTCTTCTCCTTACTTGATGCTGCTAGTTTCAAGATTCTTGATAGCTTTGGAAATTTCGACCTAAAACCATTCGAAGAGATGACATCTGATCGTTTGATCATCATAGCACAATTGAAATAAATGGAATTGATTTTAACTATTCTAGCGCTTATTTTGTCCGTTCCAGTTGGAGGGATGCTTGTTGCGCTAGTTGACAAAAAGAATAACGATCAGATCATTAAATTGATGTTAGCATTCAGTGGAGGTTTTTTACTTTCTCTTGCTTTTATCCACTTTATTCCAGAATTATATGAACATAGCGCCGCGAAAATCGGGATTTATATCCTTGTAGGTTTTTTGGTACAATTAATCCTAGAATTTTTCTCTGGCGGAATTGAACATGGTCATGTGCACGCTGTGAAGGGAGCAAAACTTCCAATCGTACTGGTTATTGCCTTGAGCGCTCATGCGTTTTTAGAAGGCATTCCACTTGGTACACAACTCGCAGGAGCGGAAATCGCTACTTCGCATCATCATGAGGGAGGAAGTGGACTGCTAACAGGGATTCTATTGCACCGCATTCCTGTCGCAATCGCATTGGCTACTGTCTTGTTTACCTCCAAAGTTTCCAAGACTAAAGTTTGGCTAACGCTTGGTGTATTTGCCTTAACAACGCCTTTAGGATTACTTATCGGGTTGAACTCGGTTGATCGATTCGATTTCGATTTCAACATCATTCTAGCAGTTGTCGTTGGGATGTTTTTGCACATTTCGACGACCATTATTTTTGAAACGAGTGAAAATCACAAGTTCAACTTTATCAAGCTATTGGCAATTCTTGGAGGTGCCGGACTTGCATTCTTTATTCATTAACGAAGCTATACCTTGAAATTTATTCATCCTCATTTACGCATTTATCTACCAGGAGCGATCTTGGTGCTCTTGATTGGATGTTTGCTTCTCGTGACGGTTGAAAAAGTGGAGGGGCATTTGTTTGTGAATTCTGGCAATAACGCATTCTACGATTTCTTCTTTACCTATTTTACACATGTCGGAGGAGGAACGTTTGTAGTTGTTGGCTCTGTAGTTCTTTCTATTCTTTTCTGGAAAAGACATCAATTTGCAGTTCCATTGTTAGCCTCGTTAAACTTAATCTTGGTTGCTGCTTCAACTCAATTCTTAAAGCACGTTGTTTTTTCAGATGCTAGCCGTCCGATTCAATTTATCGGAAGAGAACTCCTACATACGGCTCCAGGAGTGGAGATGCACACGAGCAACTCTTTTCCCTCTGGTCACACCGCAGCTGGTTTTGCTTTTTTCGCTCTCGTCGCTTTCCTTTATGGAAAAAACAAATGGATTCAACTCCTTTGTATTCTCGCAGCAGTGCTAGTTGGATTTTCTCGAATCTATTTATCTCAACATTTCTTGGAGGATGCTGTACTAGGAGGTTCAATAGGATTAGCGTGCTTCCTTTTAAGCTACGTAGCTGTAAAAAATCTTAAAATCGGAAAGTCGATTAGCGAATAATTTTCAAAAAGGTCTTCCACATAATTTGAATATCATGCCCAACTGTAGGTCTCTCTAGGTACTTCTTATTCAATTTAATCTTGGCAGGCATGATCTCTTCTATATAGGTTCTTTGTGGATCATCCGATTGTCCAAGTAGCCTGTTTTCATTGAAATATTCTAATGAGGCGTAATCAGTAATCCCTGGCCGAACTGACAATATTTCCTTTTGTTCAGTTGTGTAATGATCAACATATTCCTGAACTTCTGGTCGGGGTCCAACAATACTCATTTGTCCAATTAGAACGTTTAGAAATTGTGGAAATTCATCCAATTTCGATTTACGTAGGAAGTATCCAATTTTGGTAATCCTTTGATCTCGCATTCCGACAGTAAGTTTTCCTGCTTTGTCGGCATCTTTCCTCATTGTTCGGAATTTGAATAATCCAAATGATTTTCCGTAACGTCCAATGCGTTGCTGGATGTAGAAGGCTCCCCCTCTACTTTCGAGTATTATTAACAGGGAAATTATTATTCCGAACGGGAGGAAAATCAAAAGGGTGATCGAGGAAACGAATATGTCGAAGAGGCGTTTCATTGGTGGCGTAAAGGTAGTTTAAAATCGACAAGTGGGACTAAAATCCATTTAGCAATATTGCTAAAT
>CAJQOB010000047.1 GCA_905479845.1 uncultured Flavobacteriales bacterium | reverse complement strand
TGTTCGTTCATGGAGGAGCTTTTGTTTCGGGACCTGCAAGGCATCATTGGGATGTGATTCGAAAGATATCTGAAGAATCAAGTGATATGGTTTGGATCTGCAATTATCCGAAAGCTCCGGAGAGTGATATTCGTGAAATTTCGAAAAACATAGGCGAAGTTTACAAAAGAGCCCTGGAGAAGTTTTCGGATCATGAAATCACTTTGATTGGAGATTCTGTAGGGGGAACATTGATAGCAGCCCTAACTCAACGACTCATTCAACATCAAGAGAAATTACCCAAACGCTTAATTATCGTATCCCCCGTTATGGATGCAACAATGGCAAATCAAGCGATTGACCCAATTGATTCCATTGACCCAATGCTATCAAAAAAAGGAATTCTCAGCGCTAAGAAAATGTGTGCAGTGGATATGGACCTAAGTAACACTATGATATCTCCACTAAATGGAAGTTTTGAAGGGTTTCCAAGTACGATGATATTCCTAGCTTCCCACGATATTACGTATCCTGATCAGAAGCTCGCTGTTGCAAAAATGAAGAAGGCAAAGGTTGATGTTGAAGTAATCGAAGGAGAAAATATGCCGCACATCTGGCCCTTTCTTCCAGTTATGAAAGAAGCAAAATTGGCATTCCAAGAAATTCTGAATAGATTGTAACGTAAAAATCACGAAATTAGACTACCGAAACTCCAAAGATAAACTCCTATGAAACGATCACTTATCACATCAATCTTAGCAGTTCTTATCCTCTCTCAAGGCTGCGAATTCGAAATGAGTATTGGAGTAGGAAAGAAAGACCCAATTCCTGAATCGAGCTTCAAATCAAATGGTTTGAATTCTGACCCTGCAACGATGACTGTTGATGACAAAGCTTCAACTTCAAACATCTTTACTTTTGGAAACGTTGTGAAATTCGAGTTCAACAACGTTACAGGGCTCAAACGAATCAACGATTTGGCTTTCCCAGGAATGTCAATGTGTATTACCAATACTCTTACTGACAGCACGATATACTTTTCGGACGATCTTCTTCTCAAAATTGATGGCGGAACTGATTTAACCCCACTTCTACTCGACGCAAAGTTCAAAACGAACCTTCCTCATTTGAACAATGAGAAATACAACATTGAGATTAAAATCTGGGACAAAAAAGGATCTGGGAAAATGACTTTCAGTTTACCCTTTGAAGTGAAAGCGAGCGACCTTCTTTCAATTGAAAACAAGGATCTCAAGTATTCAAACATTTACTTCTGGGATGATACAGATAAAAAAGTTGTACTCGACAATAATGTGAATGCCAGACATGAGTTTATCCTGATCAGTGAAGGATTAGAAGGATTCGATATCGTAGATGGAAAGGCATATCCAGGAATATCTTTATTCATGACGGAGAAAAATGGGAATGAAATTATTGCAGAAGAAAATCTAATTGGCACCACGAGTGAAAATGGAATTGACCCAATAGAATTAAGAGATAACCAAGCACCAGTAACGCTTTCCTTTACCTACGGGAATACATCTAACCCTTGTCATTTGACCGCCAAAATATTCGATTTGAAAAACCCAGAGAAGTACGTTATCATCGAAACAGACCTCGTACTGGAATAGAATGCTTATTCGAATAACCATGAAACGAGTTTACTCATACTGGAAATACATCGGCATCGTTTTGTTCTTCTTAACGATGAACGCTCAACTTTTCGCCCAATTTTCGGAAGATTCCTTGATCCATTTCGAAGTACAGGGGAATGATACGGATCCACAAATCATATTGGACGGTGCGAAAATGCACCAAGTTCTTTACAAGTCAACATCAGAACACATTAATCCTTCATTTAGTGGGTTCGATTGTAATCAAGATTTAAGAATTGACTAAATTTAAGTTTTCAACTGTTTCAGATGATTGCAAACACACCCAAACCGCCTTATTATTCAGTGATTTTCACTTCAACCTTGAATGAGAACCACCTTGGCTATGATGACACAGCGTATAGGGTGGAAGAACTTGCTCAGAACCAAGAGGGTTTTCTTGGAATTGAAAGCGCCCGAAGTGAAATTGGAATAAGTGTATCCTATTGGAAAGATCTAGATTCCATCAGAAAATGGAAAGCTCAAACTGAACATAGAGTAGCTCAAGAAAAAGGAAAGTCGATTTGGTATGACCAATTCAAATTAAGAATTGCCAAAGTTGAGCGTGATTATTCCCAAAATATGGATGAATAGCAGCTTCTATTTCAGGCATGAAAATTGTAGTTTCGGAGGAAGTAAATTTCTATTTTGATTCGAAAACTACTCTTCTTCCCGCTCATTCTTGTGTTCATTTCGTGCACAGTCACAAAACGCGTGCATCGACCGGGATATCACGTTCAATGGAAAAAGATCGAACGAACTGAAAACTCCAATCAACTCGAATCAAAGATTAAAGAAACAAATCGTTCGAACAACACTGATGAAATTACATTGGAATCAACAGAAGTTGAGCAGGTTAACAACCGACATGTCGCACGAGTTCTCATCAATGAAGTTCCTAAAACTCACGAGTCAAAAGCCTCAGATAGCCCACTTGCTTCCTCAATAGAATCAACTTTATCAGAACCGCATTCAACGTCGTTTAAAGAAGAAGCCAAGTCTAACGAACAATCAATTGCTCAATATTCAATCCCTCCTATTTTCTGGAGAACTCCTCCTCAGAATTTACGCAAACTTGGCATTGCACTAATGTTGATTGGAGGAATGATCCTATTCGCGAGCTTACTTGTATATTTTGGTGCATTTTCCGGTAGCGGAAACGGAGCATGGCTCGATTTCTTTCTTTACCTAATCGACATTTCAGGTTGGTTTTGGCTTCTGTTTTTTATTGTCGTCTTTATTCTAGTTTCATACTTGTTCTTCTTATTCGTTCTTTACGTATTAGGCGGGCCTGTCGTCGGCTTATTCGTTGGCTTAGGTTTATTGGCACTAGGAATATTCTTTTATATTCTTGGAGATAGAAGAGTTCCTGAACCTCCGAATTAATTGAATCAAAATAAAATGACCTGTACAAAACAAAACATACGACCGATTATACATACAATTGGCTCTCAAGAGAATGCTTCACCCGAGGAACGTTTTCAGAACGAAGTTTTACGCCCGATCCTTAAAATGCAACACGAATTGATTATCTCATATTTCAACAATTATTTGATCCGAATGAAGCTGGATTTCAACTTGTTGACCGGGTTTAAAAAGAAGGAAATCATCTCAAGTACTTTCTCCAAAAACAATCAATTCAAGACTGAACTCCGCGGAATGATCATTGGGCAATTGACCGTTGATGAGTATCAAAAGTACTTGCCTATTGCATCCTCATTGAACAAACGAATTAGCAATATGCTGCAAGAGCGCATCATCTCTACCTTCTAATCTCTTTCCCAATTCTTTTAAAAAGGTTGTAACCAGTGCTCTGAAATGAGGTAATCCACAGGGCAAACTCACACTTTATTGTTGATAAACACCTCAATAATTCACTAAAAATCAATAGTTTAACAGTTTGAAAATGAATATATTTAACTGGTAATCAAACAGTTAAATAATTATGGACACTAACAACAAATTGAACAG
>CAJQOB010000046.1 GCA_905479845.1 uncultured Flavobacteriales bacterium | reverse complement strand
ATTTCTGCAAACGTTCAGCCGTCCAATACTCTCTGAATTCGGCTGCCATAAGCTCGACAAATTCTTCTGCGTCGCTATCAAAGTACATTTCATATTCTTTCGGAATAAAAAGTGCAGGAACTTGTTCTGCCGTGAAATCGTACTTCTTTAATGTGTTTTCATCCAAGATATGATCTACAAGTGAAGCGCTATCAGCCAAAATACATTTACTGATATTCGAACCGATGTCAGCTATAACCTCGCAACGATTGAAGAGTACCCGTACCTTTTTTTCAGCCTTTCCTTGACCGTTTTCTCCTTTTACGAAACCATCGACTAGGTTAAAATGAGTTGTTCCACTTAGCACGATGTACTTACCAGCAGCAAAAGAGCTTGTATCAATGGAATTTTCAGCAGCCACATCAAAGAATTCCTTTTTAGAAGATAGAACACCCTTCTCAACTAGAATGCTAGCCAATTCTGCAGCCGAAGGATCTTCACGAAAGAGTAATTTGACCTCTCCTCCGTTTATGGTTCTTGTAGTTTCCGAGAAAAATGATTTGATTTTGTGTCGACCCAAATAGGCTCCTACACCTAGAACTGCAATTAGTATAACTATTATTCCTTTTTTACCCATTTTTCAACTACGATTGTATTCGTTTGATCGCCGGTCTCGCTATTAGAATTAATAAGGTATCCCATTTTTCCGAATAGCTTTCGACTTTTTTCATTTTCACTATGAATTAACGCAAATAATCGTTTAACGCCAAGTTTCCTTGCCTCAACTTCAATCAACTCTAGCGCAATCGAAGCATATCCTTTTCTGCGAAATTCATCTTCAGCGATCAAAATACCAATTGCACCTGATTTATTTTCATAATTAATGTCAAATATATCAACAGCTCCAAGTAGAATATCCTTCGAATAGATGATAAAACGAAGTTGCTCAGGTCTTTCTAAATGGTTGAACGACTCAATTAATTGAATAATATCTTCTAGACTGTACGGGCTATCGTTATCACTGAACTCCCAATTGTCAGGATTGTTTTCCCATGAAAGAATGGTTGCTGCATCGCTAATTTTGGGTAAACGAAGTGCAATGTCCATTCGATTTATTTAGTGAGAGAAACTAAGTGCTTATGGATATCTTCCGTCGAGTAATCAGCCAGTTGCACAGAGCTTTCTGCCATGTTCCATGAAGTAATCTTTCCAAGTAAATCCTTTTTATCAAGCTCCATCAATAACTCAGACAACTTTCTTGTCTCTGGAAAGCTCAACACGTTCTTAATTGGATTCAAGCAAGTTATCTTGTGCGCAATGGTCTTCTCAAACTTAGAGAACTCTACTTTGAAATCATCGACATTCAATCCAAGCTTCAATTCCACGGCTAAAACAGCCAATCGCTTTCTAGAAATGATTCCAATAAGATCTTTTAGTTCTGAATTGAAATCGAGACCATTTGCCTTAAGGCTAAAATAGCGTCCATCTATTGACAATCCCATGTGCGGTGGAATACCAGCTGGATTCCAAATCCACAAGTAGGCTAGATTCATCGCAAATTCTTCTTTGCGAAATACCGAAATATGTTCAAGCATTGTCTTAGATTTCAATAGCTCCATTAAACACTGATGTTGCTGGTCCACTCAACCAAATATCTTTAAATCCCCCGTTTCCATCAGCTTGCGCTTCAACAGAAAGATGACCTCCTTTTGTTTCTACTTCTACTCGATTTACTCCTGTGTTATTTGACATTTGGATCAAACCACAAGCCGTTACTCCCGTTCCACAAGAAAGTGTCTCATCTTCCACCCCTCTCTCATACGTTTCTACTAGAATTGAATTGTTAGACTTTTCAATCAAGTAATTAACATTAACACCTTCTTTTTCAAACTTTTCTGAATATCGAATCAATCTTCCGTATGTAACAATATCTGAATCCTTTTCAGTTCTGAGATGAACGAAATGTGGAGACCCCGTTTCAAGGAAAAAGTCATCATTTACTCGGTCAATATTCGCAACATCCAACATCTCCAAACGGACAGTTCCTTTAGATATTTCCGCTCGATGAATTCCGTCAATTGCATTGAAAGAAGTAACTGAGTTGATCAATCCGATTTCCTTGGCAAATGCTGTACTACAGCGTGCTCCATTTCCACAAAAGCTCTGTGACCCATCGGCATTGTAATAGTCAACGTAGAAGTCGGCATTCGCGTCTTTCGAAATTTTGATGAGTCCATCTGCTCCAATGCCCAATTTACGATCGCACAAAAACTGAATTTGATCTATGCTCAGACTGTCATATTCTCCTGACATATTGTCCAACATTACAAAATCATTTCCCGTGCCTTGATATTTTACAAAATTGATCTTCATGTTGCCGCAAAGTTACGCAAAGAATTGGTTCAGCTCTACAAATTCAAGAACAGACTTCTCCTAAAGAATGTATTTGAAATAAACCGAACAATCCTTTCTATCACTGGCTTAACAATCTTTAACACGCCAAAACTTGTATCCAAACGAAGAATGGCGTTATACTTGATACACACAAACTAGTTTTAGAATTCAAGTTAAATAACAACCAGATAAATATGAACGACAAATTGAAAATTTTTGGATTAGGATTGCTGGGTGGAATGTTACCGCTTGCAGCATTTGTAATTATGAATGGAATCAACGAGACGACACCTCAGGTGGATACTGTTTCAGATTCTCAATCAAATAAATACGCACAACAAACGAGATTCAACTGGACAAATGCAGTTCCTTCGGAGGATTTCGTACTGGCTTCTGAAAGCAGTCTGAATTCAGTTGTACACGTTACAACCAAAGTAGAAAAGACACACTTTCAACGGGACATGTTCTCTGAATTCTTTTACGGCCCTGGATCAGGTGGGCGTGAATTGAAACAATACGGAGAAGGTTCAGGATCAGGCGTAATCATTGCAAACGATGGATACATTGTAACCAACAATCACGTGATTGCAGACGCAAAAGAAATTGAGGTTACCTTAAACGATAATAGCAGGTACAAAGCGACAATCGTTGGAACAGATCCATCAACAGACATCGCTGTTTTGAAAATTGAAGCAAAGAATTTAAATGCACTTCCACTAGGGAATAGCGACAATTTGGATATCGGTGAATGGGTACTAGCAGTTGGAAATCCTTTCAACTTAACCTCTACGGTAACAGCAGGAATTGTTTCAGCAAAAGCTAGAAACTTGAACATGATCGGTGGAGGAAAATCGAGTAATGGAATGGTTCCAATTGAATCATTCATTCAAACAGATGCTGCTGTAAACCCTGGAAACAGTGGTGGTGCACTAGTCAACACTAATGGAGAATTGATTGGAATCAATACGGCCATTGCTTCTCAAACAGGAAGTTACTCGGGTTATTCATTTGCAGTACCAGTAAACCTTGTGAAGAAAGTAATGAAAGATCTCATCAGCTATGGTGTGGTTCAGCGAGGATATTTGGGCATTCAGATGACTGACGTTACCCAAGAATTAAAAGAAGATAAAAACTTGAAAAACCTTGACGGAGTCTATGTGGCAAGCGTTCTTGACAACAGCGGAGCTAAAAAAGCAGGAATTGTACCTGGAGACATCATCCTAAAAGTTGGGAACGAGCCAGTCGTTTCACCATCTTCATTGCAAGAGAAAATTGGCAGTCGTCAACCTGGAGACAAAGTGGCCGTAACCATTCGACGTAAGAATGGAAGCGTAGAAACGAAAGAAATCATTTTGCGCAATAAGAATGGTGAGACAAGTCTTATTTCTAAAAAAGAAATTGAAAAAAACACAGCACTTGGCGCAACTTTCGGGACGTTATCAAGTAAACAAAAACAAGAACTCAATATACGAAGCGGAGTGGAAATAGAATCGTTGACTGCTGGGAAGCTCAAATCTGCTGGTCTACAAGAAGGTATGATCATTACGAAAATCAACAATAAACCCGTTGCGAGTGCTGAGGAATTAACGAATAAATTGAGAGGAAGCAACGGAGGTGTTTTACTCGAAGTTATGACTCGATCTGGGGTGAAGGATTATGTCGCAATCGGACTTTAGTGCTCGATTGTGAAGTGATTGACACCCAATCAAGAAAATGTTAAAATTAGTCCATGTTTTTTTTGGATAACGTTTGCATTTCGTCGTATCTTTGTGGTTATGCATTTTTTTTGCAAAAAAGTAGGAGGATAAAACAACTATGAGACAATTAAAGATTACAAAGTCGATTACCAATCGCGAAAGCCAGTCATTAGACAAGTATTTGCAAGATATTGGTAAAGAAGAGTTGATCACCGCGGAGGAAGAAGTAGAATTGGCTAGAAAAATCAAGCAAGGAGACCAACGAGCCCTTGAAAAACTTACTAGAGCCAATCTTCGATTCGTAGTATCGGTAGCAAAACAGTACCAAAATCAGGGTTTAACCTTACCTGACCTTATTAATGAAGGAAATTTAGGTTTGATAAAAGCAGCACAGAAATTTGATGAAACACGTGGATTCAAATTTATCTCGTATGCTGTATGGTGGATTCGACAATCAATCTTGCAGGCTTTGGCTGAGCAAGCGCGTATTGTACGTCTTCCATTGAACCAGGTCGGTTCATTAAATAAAATTAACAAGGCGTTTTCACGACTTGAACAAGAATTCGAACGTCCACCATCTGCTGAGGAATTAGCGGAAGCGTTGGAAGTTCCAGAAGACAAAATCAAAGAAAGCCTGAATGTTTCAGGACGTCACGTATCAATGGATGCTCCGCTATCGACTTCGGAAGATGGAGGAACGCTAATGGATGTAATGGCGAATAATGATTCACCGAAAGCGGATCACGCATTAATGTCTGAATCGCTTCAAAAAGAAATCGAGCGCTCATTGAGCACACTGACTGATAAGGAACGTGAAATTATTCGATTGTTCTTTGGAATAGGAATGAATCACGGATTGACATTGGAAGAGATTGGCGCTAAATTTAACTTGACCCGCGAGCGTGTGCGTCAGATTAAAGAGAAAGCGATTCGACGACTCAGACATACGTCTCGAAACAAATTACTAAAAGCTTATCTAGGATAACATTTGAAAGCTGCCCATTTGTGGGCAGCTTTTTTATTTACATATATTTTAATTTCAATACAATAACAACACATGGAAACAGCGCTAGGCTACGAAAAAGAACTGAAATCGCACATTGAGCAAGAACGTGCGGCGGTAAAACTTTCCAGCAACGTAGGAGAATTACTTTATGACAAAGGAGTTGAATTAGTATTCTTCAGAAATCATTTAAATGACATCACTGTATCACAAGTATTAAAATTACACGTGTACTCAACGAAAGTCGTTAACAAACCAGTTGACATTTTCACAAGTGCCGAACTATCGCAAGAATTGTTGAACATGGATTTGGCCCCAGCAAAACTTGACATTGGTAAATTGGCAAGTGAGTGGTTGAACGAACAAGGAAACTACTCTTCAAAGAGAGAATTCTTGGACAACAAACTTGCTGGATTTGGAAAAGACAGCGCTCAACCATTTGAGCCACGTGACGTAGTATTGTATGGATTCGGACGAATTGGACGTTTAGCTGCTCGTGAGTTGATCAAACAAGCTGGAAAAGGACAACAATTACGTCTTCGTGCAATCGTAACTCGTGGAGATTCTCCTGAGCAACTTCTAAAACGTGCAGCATTATTGAAAAATGATTCTGTTCACGGAGCATTCGACGGAACTGTTAGTGTTGATGCTGAAAACGCAGCGATGATCATTAACGGTCAAATTGTAAAAATGATTGCAGCTTCTAATCCAGAAGATATCGATTACACGCAATACGGAATCAACAATGCTTTGGTAATTGACAACACAGGAGTTTTCACAAATCGTGAAGCTTTGTCAAGGCACCTTCAAGCAAAAGGAACATCTCGCGTTTTATTAACAGCTCCTGGAAAAGAGATTCCAAACATCGTTTATGGAATCAACCAAGGAGAATTAGATTTAGACAACGAGAACATCTACTCTGCCGCTTCATGTACAACCAATGCTATTTCACCAGTATTGAAAGTTATCAATGACAACTACGGAGTTGTTAAAGGGCACATTGAAACGATTCACGCATACACGAATGACCAGAACTTGTTGGATAACATGCACAAGAAACCACGTCGTGGGCGTTCAGCTGCAATCAACATGGTTATTACATCGACAGGAGCTGGAGCTGCTGTTACCAAGGTGATTCCAGACTTGAAGGATAAATTAACAGCCAACGCGGTACGTGTTCCTACTCCAAACGGATCATTGGCAATTTTGAAACTTGAATTGGCCAAAGGAACTACTGTTGAGGATTTGAATGAAGCAATGCGCACAGCAGCTTTAAGCGGTGAATTAGTGAATCAAATTTACTTTGCAACTGATCCTGAAATGGTATCGAACGATATTATTGGAAACAATTGTTGTTCAGTATTCGATTCTAACGCTACTATTGTATCGAAAGATGGAAACAGCGTTGTATTATACGCTTGGTACGACAACGAGTTCGGATATACGAAACAAGTAATCCGAATGGCAAAATACATTACTAAAGTACGTCGCGCTATCTATTACTAGACGTTAAAAGTTACAGAGAATCCCTGCCAAGAAATTGGTGGGGATTTTTTTTATCCTTTTCAGAATTATCTAGATCAAAACAAGTATTTCCCTAATCGTCAACTTATTAGTAATGGCAGTCATTCCTCCCGAAACAAAGTGGAAGATAAAAATTGCAGATTCGCTGAAATTGTAGTAATTTTGTGCAACATCTAATCTAAATGAACATGAAATTACGATTACTTCTCTCAACACTAACCTTACTAATGTTGGTTGCTTTCAACACGAATGCGCAATCTACATTCTACGCAGTGTCACCTTTTGATGTCAATTTCCGAACAATGGACTCAACGACTATGCTCGCAACATCTACGGTTGCAATGACATCGACTACAGGAACTATTACAGGTGCTAACGGGCTTGCTGCTGAGCCATGTGGTCCTATTTACATTGTGTACAAAACTTCTACTTCGAGATACTTAGGTACTATTGATCCTGCTACTGCAGTTATCACTGAAATTGGTAACCTTGGAGACAATGTCGCAAATATTACTTTCGCAAATGGTGTGTTACTAGGTGTAACTGGAGACGGAGCAACTGTTGGAGAAACACTTTACTCAATCAACACAAC
>CAJQOB010000045.1 GCA_905479845.1 uncultured Flavobacteriales bacterium | reverse complement strand
GGCTACTGCGTCGAGGCTTTGATCTTTGTACATTTCGTACATCTCATCAAGCACCTCATTGGACAAAGTAGCATTCTGCATAATCGGAGTGATGTCTTTAAACACAATTCCTTCTTTAGGGAAATCCGGAACGTCTCGAATAGCAGTTCTCAATTTTTCTTCTACGGTCATATTACAATGATAAATAGGATTCAATTTTCACAAACGTCACTTCATCAATTAGCTTAGATCGTTTGATTTCTTTCAGTTCTTTATACTCACCGTGCTGCTCTCTTATTTTGACAATTGAGTTTGCCATTTTGTAGCTGATGTAAGGGTGAGCCTTCAATCTTTCTATTGATGCCTCGTTAATAGAGATTTTTTCTACTGGCTCATTACCGAAGTATATGAACTCCTCAATCTCTTGATATTTGATTAAATCGATTCTCCAGATTTCAAGTAGTTGCTCTTTGTTGATATATCCTCCTAATCGTTCTCGGTAGTCGATAATTTTCTTTGAAAAGTATGAACCTATTCCTTTGATCCGCTCAAACTCTTCGTGACTTGCTCCATTGAGATTAACACTCACCTTGGACTTATCAGGTGAAGGTTTATTCGTTTGGTAAGACAAAATGTTTAATGGTCTTGGATAGAACGTGGAATCCTTCAATAAATCGTAAGCAGGTTTGGGCAACACGTAGATCCTTTCCAAATCGGCATTAGAGGAAAAACCTCTTTCCGACAACCTAACGACAATCATAGATTGTTTCTCACTCAGCCCGAGCTTCATCCAATCCGCAATCTTATAGGTATTTGGATCGAATTTCTTTTTGGGTTTCTTGTATCGCTTCTTGTATGCATTTTTATCATACTTCTTGCGTTTTTTTTTCGCCCAAAACTCTTGTCGCTCTTCGAGATTACTTTCTGTGATTTTGACTTCTTCGAAAGAAATTTCGTCGTCAGAAAAGTTTGCCGTTCCAGCCATCAATCGCGGTAAAAATGAAATAACTGTAAGGAGCATCAACACTCCGAGAACAGCTCTTTTATTTCGCTTCGAGATTGGCATTGACTAAGCCTTTTTGATTGCCGTTTTGAATCGAATCAATTCTGCTTTTGCCTTCGGAGCAAGCAAGAATAATCCAATCATGTTCGGCACAAGCATTGCGAAAATCATTGCGTCTGAAAAGTTTATCACCGATCCCAATTGAGAAGCAGCACCAACGATTACAAAAAGACAGAAAATAGCTTTATAAACATATTCTACACGTTTAGACCTTCCGAAAAGGAATGACCATGCCTGGTATCCATAGTAAGACCAAGAAATCATTGTAGAGAATGCAAAGAGAACAACAGCAATAGTAAGCACCAATGGGAACCAGGAAATGTTCGACGCAAATGCTTTAGACGTAACTTCCACACCTTGTTTAACTTCCTCTCCGTAGGTCATAACTGATCCGTCCCCATTACTAATAATCAATACAAGCGCTGTCATAGTACAAACTAGCACTGTATCAATAAAAGGCTCTAACAATGCTACCAACCCTTCACTAGCGGCATACTTTGTTTTTACTGCTGAATGAGCAATTGAAGCGGAACCAATTCCCGCCTCATTTGAAAATGCTGCGCGCTTAAAACCTTGGATTAAAACACCAAACACTCCACCGGCAATTCCTAACCCAGTAAATGCTCCATTAAATATTTGTCCGAATGCCTGAGGAATTTCTGAGAAGTGCATCCCTAAAATAATCAGGGCGCAAACAACATAAATACCAACCATAAAAGGAACAATCTTATCAGTCACTTTCGCGATTTTCTTAATACCTCCAATAATTACAATCCCAACAAAGACAGCCATTACTACACCAAACAACCAACCACTACCAGTTAACGGAGTTGTCCTTGCACTCCCTAAAAAGTCTGTTTTTGCAACTGTCATATTCGACGAACTTCCAGCTATAAAAACAGAATCTCCGTCCATCTTATCAAAAGACCCTAAAAATGTAGTTGCCTTAGAATATGTAAGTGTTTGACCTAAAAGTTCCTTCGAGATTTTCGGTTTTACTAGAACACCCTCTGTATTCTCCATTACGATAGAATCTGCTTTAAACGTTTTCGCATCAAGTCCAAGAATGTTTTTCTCCTTTACATTTAACTGCTTCAGGTAAACAGAATCTTTCTTCACTTTTGTCACTTCGAATTTATCATCTTGGAAATAGTCGTAGTACACTTGAGAATTATCAATATCCTTAAGATCCGCTTCTTCGATAATCTCACTCTGCGTATAAGACTCGAGCATTGCAAAAGCCTGATTTGATTGAAACATATTTCCTCCACCGAACGATCCACCGATACACATTATGGCAAAAACTACCGCTAAAAACTTACCTAATCGGAACAAGCCTTTTTCTTTTAACCCCTTTGAGAGGTAGTACATCGGCCCTCCATAAACAGTACCATCTTCCGCAATCTCACGATACTTCACACCCAGTGTACATTCCGTGAACTTGGATGCCATCCCTATTAATCCAGCCACAATCATCCAAAAAGTAGCCCCAGGACCACCAATCGAAATAGCAACAGCTACACCTGCGATATTCCCTAAACCAACTGTCGCAGAAAGTGCCGCAGTTAGAGCCTGAAAGTGAGAAACTTCTCCGTGATGGTCAGCATCTTGCTCAACACGAATAGTATCTACAATATCTCCATCCACAGAATGAACATGGGCAACATCTTCTGGTATCTCATCACCTCTTGCTTCGATTTCGTCGTATTTACCGCGAACAATGTTAATTGCTGTTTTGAAACCGGAAATATTGATGAACTTAAAATAAATCGTGAAAAATAATGCACCAAGCACAAGAACAATAAGTACCCAAGGAACTTGAATCTTATCCGAAAATGGAATTGTCGCAAATATCCCATCCACAAACCATCCTGTATAATCCCCGAATTTTTCATCTATGATTTCATCAACCCCTTTCTCTTGGGCAAATTGAATAAATGGTAAAAGTGTCGAAACGACAGCGATTAAGTATTTCATAATATGTAGTTTGAATACCAGTGTTTATCTGCGAACACTGTGCAAGCAAAGATAATAATATTCTCCACTTAGGATTTTGGATTATCTGAGCGTTTCTTGTGTGTAATTAGGATAAAGTACTGTAAGTGTTTCTTCCAGTGTATGTGGTTTATATTCAATTTGTCCATAAGCCTTTGAAAGGTCAAAACCTGTTTTCGGCGGACGCTTTGCAGCTTGATTTAGAGTTGAACTCGAGATTTTACTTACCTGATCAGTTTTCAACCCAAAGTGCTTGCCAATTCTAAGTACTAAGTCGAAAATAGACATCGTTTCTGGCCCTGAGACATGAAAAATACCCGTTTGATTATTCTCAAAAACTCCCATACAACCAGCCGCCAAATCCTCCGCCCAAGTTGGAGCTCTGAACTGATCGTCAACAATTGTGAGTGGATCACCTTTCTCCAGAGCAGATTTCGCCCATGCGATGATATTCGATTTCGTTAAATTCTCAGCGTTACCATAAACAATGATTGTTCGAACAATCGAATTATCAGTTGTTGATTCTTTGTTCACAATTGCTTCGGCATCCACCTTTGATTTCGCGTACGCGCTCAAAGGATTCATTTCATCCTCTTCTGAGTAGTTTCCCTTTTCTCCATCAAAGACAAAGTCCGTTGACAATAATTGAAAATGTGCATTGACTTTATTACACGCCTCAACTAAGTACTTTGTTGCAGTAACATTAATCAACTCGCAATCCTTGGGATTCAATTCGCATTGATCGACATTTGTCATTGCCGCAGTATGGATCACGTGAGTCGGATTCACATCTGAAATAACTTTCAACACCTCTTCGCGATTCGTAATATCCATAACCACATAGCGATCATCCGGACATTTCGAGTTTCTGTTTTCCCCTTTGGATGTTGGGACGAAATCGATTTTCGTCGATAGGCAATAGTCAACTAATTTTTGTCCAAGTAATCCATTGGAACCTGTAATTAATACTTTCATTTTCTATTCAATTCAAAATGTTGAACGAGTTTTCTGATCTGTTCATTGCTTCCGAGCACAAAAAGTTTTGATCCTTTCTCAACCTTAATATTGAAATCAGGATTAATTAAGTACTCTCCATCACTGGATTTAAACCCAACGATTGTTGCCCCCGTAATTGTTCGAG
>CAJQOB010000044.1 GCA_905479845.1 uncultured Flavobacteriales bacterium | reverse complement strand
CTTGGGAGATATCCTAACATTCGATTCTCACACACCCGGAGGTCAAACTTTAGCTAATCACGCTGCAAGTGCAACGTTATACGATAAGATTGATGATAACCCTTGGGATTTTGTAGTACTTCAAGCGCAAAGTCAGGAGCCATCTTTTCCAGATGCGCAGGTAGATACTCAGACCTTGCCATTCGCAATTCAACTGGCGGATTCAATTTACGCCAATAATTTTTGCTCAGAAGCTTTGTTTTACATGACATGGGGACGTGAGAATGGTGACCCTCAGTGGACGCCAATTTCCACTTTCGATGGAATGAATTCTCGTTTGAGAATTGCTTACATGCGTTTCGCAGATTCTGTTGATGGAGCAGTTAGTCCTGTTGGTTCAGCATGGAAATACATTCGAGACACTTATCCATCCATCAATTTATATGCAGGTGACGGGTCTCACCCAAGTTATGAAGGTTCTTACCTTGCGGCATGTACGTTTTATGCTTCGATGTTCAGAAAGTCACCAATTGGCGCTCCGTTCATTGGCTCACTTGATCCGTTAACGGCAGAGCGATTGCAGACTGCAGCATCAATGACGGTGCTTGATAGTTTAGAGCAATGGAATTTACGTCCAATATCGGAACATACTCAAGCGGATTTTGCGAGTGTCTTTACAACCACAACAATCGTCGATTTTACAAATCTAAGTACGAAAGCAACAAACTACATCTGGGATTTTGGTGATGGATCTGCTACAAGTACAGATGTTAATCCAACGCACGATTTTCCTTTAGGTGGAGTTTATACAGTAACGTTAATTGCGGAAAGCCCGTGTGATTCTGATACAATGGTATTCGAAATTGCTGTTATTGGATTGAATGAGCTTGAACAAGAAATCGAATTGGCTTCATTCGGAAATGGACAGTTTGAATTGACAACCGAATCAGTAATAAACGACGTGATCGTTCAAGATGCGAGCGGAAAACTCTTAGAAGCTCAAGTTGCTTTGAATGGATTAAAAGCTGACGTCGATATATCTACTTTACCGAGTGGGATATACTTTGTTTCCGTTTCAACGGACAAAGGTCGATCAACTTTGAAACTTCTGAAGTAGGGAGTTCATTTTCGGAATTTAAGAAATAGAAAACGCCCAGACATCCACTAGAGATTGTCTGGGCGTAATTTTTTCAATTTAAATTCTAAACCGTTTCGAAAAGAACTTCGTTTGATTTACGCACTTTCGCGTAGTGTTGATTTTGGTCTTCTTCGTGACGATATCCAATTGGCAAAAGAAGGGTCGCTTTCAAGTTTTTAGCACTCAAACCAAGAATCTCATCGTACGCTGCTGGATCGAACCCTTCCATTGGAGTAGAGTCGATTCGTAAGTTCGCACACGTATGAAGGGCTTGTCCTAGAGCGATATACGTTTGCTTACTTGACCAAATTCCTTTTTCTTCGGCAGAAAAGTTTGTTAACGCACCTTTGATGTAATCTCCGAATTGTGTTGTTGCTTCCAAAGGAAGTTCGCGCGTCGTCGCAACATCTTGCATATATTCATCAACGTGGTCATTGTTCACGTCAATGTAAGAACACATTACGATCAAATGCGAAGCATCCGTAATTTGTGTTTGTCCCCAAGAAGCTGGTTTCAATTGCTCACGTATTGCTGGATCTTGAATGATGAGGAATTTCATCGATTGCAACCCGAATGAGGTCGCTGTCAATCGGAGTGATTCTTTAATCGTTGCTAAATCTTCATCCGAAACTTTCTTTGTCGGATCGAATTTCTTTACAGCGTATCGCCATTTGAGGTCGTCTATTATCTGATTCATGTGTGTATTTGTATCAATTTAAAATGTCATTGAAACTTCCAAGACAAGGATTTTGCTGTTTTCTTTCGCTTCAAAAGTAATTTTTTCTGCCGCATCAATGCTTAGTGCATCGCGCATTTCGAGTTCGTTGGACAGAACGGAAAATGTTCCTTCAACATTCATGATGTACAGACCGTTCTTTGAATTTTTCGGCGTATACTCAATGGCTTTTCCCGATTCAACAGTTGCTAAATGAATGTAGGCATCTTGATGAATCCATATGCCTTCGTCATTTTTGTTTGGACTGACCAATTGAACGAATTTATTTTGATGTGAAAGCGGATCAATTTTGAACTGATCATAACGAGGTTCAACATTCCTTTGATTGGGTATGATCCAGATCTGAAATAATTTTAATTCGGCGTCTTTGTTTCCATTGAATTCGCTGTGAGTTATTCCTGTTCCAGCACTCATGACTTGAACTTCACCTGCAGGAATTATCCCTTCGTTCCCCATGCTGTCCTTGTGGTATACAGCTCCTGAAAGTGGAATAGTTATGATTTCCATGTTATCATGTGGGTGAGTAGGGAAGCCCATTCCTGGTGCTACAATGTCATCATTAAGAACGCGCAGTGCTCCAAAGTGAATTCGGTCTGGATTGTACCATCCTCCAAAGCTGAATGAGTGATTTGCTTGCAACCAGCCATGATTCGCGTGACCGCGCTCTGATGCCTTATATATTGTCGCTTGTGCCGTCATAATTCTGGTTTTTTTATACAGTTGTTAACTCTAACGATACAAATATAGTTAAAAGTAAATACCCAGGTAGATAAATATGAAATACTTGAATTTTTTGGCTTTTTTTATCAGAAGAAGGGTTGGGAGACTTTACCAACTTGATCCACCGCCACCTCCACCAGATGATCCACCGCCCCAAGATCCTCCACCAGAGAAACCTCCAGAAGATCCACCAGAACTGACCCATCCTCCAGATCCTGAAGTACGGTTCGTTCTTCTGAGCCTTGGGATGCTGTAGGTTTTTCGAACTACGTGCTTGCAATTTGCACATTCATGCTTGCGTTCTCCTCTACCTGAAGATGAGTACGATGGAGCAACAATTTGTCGGTCGTACGCTTTGAAGTATGTTTTGAAGTGACACTTTGGACAAGTCGAGTATTTTGTGAAGAGTGGGCGATAGGCTAGTACCAGCACATCATCTGATTTGTCGGTAATCCAAACATCGTAATCTACACTTTTTACTAATTCCTCAGTAATTTGTCCACGTGATAAGTATTCATCCTCATCATTCTCACTGAGTTTGCGCATGATTTCTCCAGTCTTTCCAGAGAAGCGTATCATATCGCGGTAGCGCTGTCTCGATTTTCTCGCAAATATCACCACAAAAATATGTGTGATGGGGAAGAGAACCGCCCAAATCCAAAGAGCGAAATAGTTGATTGCCTTGTATTTTTTGTACGGATCATTTCTGAAACGAACAACGAGTAATACGATCATGAAAATGCTCAAGCCGATTGCGTGCCATGCAATTAAGGAAATGATGAGGTTTCTTGTTCGGTTTCTGCTTTCCGCTTCTAATTGCAAGTCGTAATCTCTTTGTTCTGTTTCTCTCGACCGTGCGGCATGACGATCCACAATCTGTCCTCTCAAGTCGCGTTGAATCGCTTGCGCACCTGCTTTTAATCCTTCAGGATATTCATTATCCCGAAAAAATGGAACCATGTAATCTTGCTGAATCAGTACGCATTGGTAATCTGGCAGTATGGTTTCAGTTCCGTATCCTGTTTCGAATTCAATTCTGCGTTGATCCATTACGAACAGAACAAGCAATCCGTCATCGCGACCAGCATGACCTACCTTCCATTCATTGAAGAGTTGTCCTGCGAAATCCTTTGGAACTTCAGAGCCAATCGATTGCAATATCACAAATGCTACTTGAAAAGAATCTTGTTCTTCGATCTGACGACATATATTGTCAATGGTTCCAGCCTCATCAGCAGAGAGAATTCCGTCAGGATTAGAAACGTATCCGAGTAATCCACTTTCCTTTGGGTTTGGAACTGAGTTCACAGTATATTGTCCGACTGCGATTGTCGAGAATAGGCTCAGGAAAAGAATTAGGCAAAGTTTCATTAATCGCGCGCTTCAATTGGTTCGAAATCTCCATCGACGTCATTTGATTCTAAAGTCGAATTATAGTTAGCTACCGCAGCCTGGTAACGTCGTTTTTCTGAATTGATTCTGTTTTCACCTCCTTGTAAGCGGACGCTCATTTCCTGATCAATGTCCATGTTTGACTTCACGTCAGATAGGGCTAATCGGAAACGCTGTTCAGATTTTCGGATTTTATTGTAATCGTATTCAGTGATTGATTCTTTTAATTCATTTCTGTCGGAGCGATCATCAACTTGTCCCACTAGTTCGAGGGCAATGTCGTTTCTTCGTTCGATCGCAGAAATGTAAGCTGCTTCATTGGAATTGACTGTACTCGTCAAACGGGTCATTCTTTGATCTGGCGTTCCTGCTTCAATTTCATGTCGAACGTCATCACGACTAACAGTTCGAGTACACATATAAAGTAAGATGAATACCAAGAGGAGAGCACCGATCACGTAGGCAACGGTTCTAATTGTTTTCTTAGAAAACCGTCCTTCTTTTTGAATTGATTCAACAGCCGATAATACATTCAACGCGATGGAATCCAACGGGTCGTTTTTCAGCTCCATTCGAGCGTAGTGTCCAGCTTTCGTAAGTAACTCGTCATTTTTGTCGACTAGTCCCAGCTTATAATAACATTGCGCCAAAATTGCATTTCCGTCTTTGATGTATGGATTGATGGATGTTGCTTCTTCGGCCATTTCAATGGCGTCTGTATAATTTTCGACCTTCAAATGTCCGAGGGCAGTGTTCAAAGTCTGCTCCGCTTTAATCATCAGTTCTCCCCATTCGCGCTCAGAAACTCCCATTCCTTCGGCGAGTTCTTTTAGCTCTTTCAAGGTTAGCGGGCGGTCTGTCTCGAAGGTCGTCGATTTAACGACTTGCTTGATGTGATCTCTGAATTTATCTTCGGAAAAGGACATTGAAACGTTTTCAGCTAATATAATCAAGTTCCATTTGAATCTGTGATTTTGAAGTCTTTTTTGCAAGCTCGCTTCAATAATTTTTTTTTTTTAAACGCAATGCAAGGAGGTCCGTGAAATTACCAATCAGCGCGGGTTACGGGATATTTTGGAAAATTTATCAACGAGATTCACCATCATTTGTGAATAACATCTGAACGTGAATTCAAATTCAAATTGAAATAGTTCGTTTCTTTGAAAGATAAAATCAAGACTCCATGGAAACAACAACGACACAAGAAAGCCTTCAACAAGAGATTAACTCGCTTAAAGCGAAGCTAACGGGTGATATGTTTAGTGACATGGATGTCAAAGATGAGATTCACAACCTTGAAATGAAATTGAAAGGTGTGAAGCCAATGGACAGTCACTTCGACTGCATCGGATGTGGATCTTAATCGCGTAAAACGCCTAAATTTTCTAATTCTTCTTTATTCACCGTAGGTGGAAAAATTCCATTTTCAACTTTAGTGAGAATGTGCTTTGCGGTACGCTCTGCTTTTTCCTGAGTGTCGAATCCGTTAATTCCCTGAATGGAAGGAATAGAAGTTTGATTGATAATCATTGTTCCCTTTTGGAAAATCTGATACCCCCAGTTGTTTTCTGAGATCGAAGTGACTTTGTATGACCATTCAGACTCAACTATTGGAGGGGTTACTACTTTATTCGAAATTGTATCGTCCGGAACATCGATGGCAGTATTTTTCTCAGGATTTTCGTCCTCTACCACAAGTACTTGATCGCGCAGGTCTTTTACTTGATCCTCATTCTCGGCGCAAGCACCAACAAGAATTATCAAAGCAATCGCAGGAAATAATTTCATTAGTTGAACAGAATTTTATCTGAATAAACGGCTCCTGTTGAGCCAACCAATTGGAAGAAATAAGTTCCAGTACTCAAGTCATTTCGGCGAATCATGAAACCTGTGTCCGTTTTCACAACATATTTATCAGTTGAAAGCTGTTTGCCATCCAATCCGAGTAAAACAAGTTCCAAATCTTGATTATTGACGTCAATTGTAACACGGTCACTCGCTGGAAGCGGATAGATGTTCACATCTCCTTTTTCCAATTCTATTCCGTTGCTCAGAGTAGGAGTGAAGGCGTACAAGTCATCTAAGAAGATTCCGTTATATCCTGTTCCAACAAAGCCTAATCCGTTCAAGACAAATGCAACAGCGTTGCTTCTTCCCGGTCCTGGGATATTTGGCTGTTGTGTCCATGAGTCCAACCAAAAGTTATACTCCCATAAATCCGTTGAGTAGTTGAAAGTATTGTCTTCTCCAGTACAGATGTATGCATTTGGGAAAATTCCCCAGCCAACTGCACCTTTTCTTGGCAATCCAGGAAGACTAGCTTTCTGTACCCAAGTATCCGTGGAAGGAGCATATTGCCAGAAATCATTTCGCATAACGCCATCATCACCTGTTCCAATGTATCCTTCTCCTCCCATTGTGAATGCCGCCGCTTCCTTACGAGCAGTTCCACCGAAATCGTTTAATTGCGTCCAAGTGTTTGTCGTCACATCGTAGCTATACATGTCTTTCTTCAATCCAGAAGGAGCGATTCCAGTTCCTATGTATGCAATTGCATCAATCACGAATGCAACCGCCTGACGACGTGCTTCACCGATAAAATCAGATTTCTGTGACCACGTTTGTGAAACTAAATCGTATTCCCAATTGTCTTTGAAAAAACCATTTGTTTCTCCTTGTCCTAAACATACGTAGGCTTTGAATCCAACAGCAAACGCACAAGCAGAACCTCTATTAAGTCCTGCGCTGTTAATTCCACCAAGTGATTCTTCTTGATCCCAATCATCCTGAAGAAAATCATACGAATACATTTTACGACGGAATCCTTCTTCGTCCAATCCTGCAACAATGTATGCTTCGTTGTTCAAAATGAAACTGGAGCTAACTGAGCGAGGTGCACCGTTTACAGAGTCTTTCGGGGACCATGTGTTTTGGGCTGATGCACAGATTGGTAATAAAAGGGCAAGTGTTAGTGCGCTTGTAAGTATTTTGAACATACTACTGTATAATTAGGTTTTGAGTAGAAACTATTTGATTGTCTTTGCGACCGATAAGGATGTAATTTCCTTGAGCGAATTCTGAAACTTGAATTGTTTGAATTCCTTTCCCAGAAATTAGTTTTTGACCAGAAACAGAGTAGAGTTCTATTTCATCAATTTGCTCGGCAACATAGTTTAGGTTCACAAAGTCGTGACTTGGATTTGGATAAATCGCTAAATCAATCTCAACCTCACCAATACCAAGAACTGATCCTGGAGTATACTCGTGCATACTCATTTTCTTTCCTGAGTATCCTTTTCCTGTACCAACATAAGCTTTTCCATTAACGACAAAGGCTACAGCATTCTTACGAGGACTACCTCCATAAGTCGCTTTAGTAGACCAACTATCTGTGAATGGATTGTATTCCCACAAATCATCCAAAAAACCTCCATTTGCCCCAAGCGTTACGAATCCGCGTTGTCCAATAGTAAATGTTGAAGCTGATGCCCGCTCGCTAGCAGGAAAATCTGCTTTTTGCGTCCATTGATTGGTTGTCGCATCAAATTCCCAAAGGTCTTTTCTGTAAAGATCTTGATCCGTTCCA
>CAJQOB010000043.1 GCA_905479845.1 uncultured Flavobacteriales bacterium | reverse complement strand
ATTTTGACACTCCAGATTTCCCGGAAAACTACATGCACAGAATTGGTCGTACTGGTCGTGCTGAAGAGTTGGGTAAAACGATTCTGTTTTCAACAGAGAAGGAAATGGAGCGGAAGGCTGCTATTGAGGAATTGATGGATTACAAGATCCCACAATTGGATTTCCCTTCAGAAGTAACTGTTTCCAAAGAGTTGTTGATGGAGGAAAAGCCTGAAGAGGAACAGATGAAGGATCACAACCGTAATGAGAAATTACGGGAATCTGGTCCAGCTGTTCATGAGAAAAAAGCAAAAAACAAAAAGGTGAATCTTGGTGGAAGCTACAAGCGAAACCAAAAGAAGAAGTACAAGAAGCCTCAAACTCGTGGTGATAAAACCTACCACAAACGTCAGAAACGCGGGTAACTAGCGAAAATCTTTCATGTACGAAGTATCAGTAAGTGCTTCAAAGAAATGGATGAGATCTGTTTGTTCGTCATCAGAAATTGAAAATGGAACAATGCGCTCGTCCTTGTTTTTATGTGGATTTCCTCCTTTTGAATAATGTGCAATCACATCTTCCAAGGTTCGAACACTACCATCGTGCATGTACGGATGTGTCAAATCAATATTTCGCAGTGAAGGTACTTTGAACTTTCCAATATCCGTTGAGTCGTTGTGAATCCTGAATCGTCCTTTGTCCTTGCCGTAATCGGAGTAGAGGCCATTGTTGATAGGCTCGTAGTTTGTGAACATTGGAGGGGCATGACATTCGGTACAGTACAGCTCTTTTGAAAATAATTTCCATCCTCGCTTTTCTGAATCAGTCAATGCCGATTTTTCATTTTGATAATAGTACTGATCAAATCGAGAATTCAAAGAAATCAAACTCCTCTGAAAAGCAGAAATAGAACGAGTTAAAACCCAAGCATCAAAATCACGATCGAATATTTCTCTTGCAGCTTCGGAATATTCAGGAATAGCTCTCAATTTGTTTAAAAGCGTTTTCATGTCCATATCCATTTCCACATGCTCTTGAATAGGGACGATGGCTTGTTTTTCCAAAGTTTCGATGTGGGCATCAAACATGACAGTTGGTAAATACCCTGCATTAAGAACACTCGGTGAGTTGCGTTCAGTATGACGCCCTTCTACGCCTTGGGACAGAGGAATTCGATCCGTAAAAGCAAAGTCTGGGCGATGACAGCTTACACATGCGATAGCATCTCCTTTCGATAAGCGAGTATCGAAGAATAGCTTTCGTCCCAACTCAATTTTTGCCTCAGAGCTTGGATTGTCAGCTGGATGTTCAATTGTTGGATATAGGGATACCGAACCGCTTGAAGATTTACATTCGGTCAAAAAAAGGGAAACCGAAACGATTCCCCCCAGTATGAGTAAAAATCGAATTGTCAATTATCGAATTACTTGAATTTGTTTAATAATTGATCCATTCGAATCCATCAGATAGAAGAAGTATGAACCTGACCTTTGAATTTCTGCATTGTACGAACCAGAGAATTCAGTTGCTTGACCTTCATTGATAACTTTTCCTGATAAATCAATTAGTCTAAATTGAGCAACATTTTGAATGTCATTCCAATTGAAGGTTACAAACTCATTATTTATTGAGTATGTAATCGTTCCGTCTGTTTCCAATGGTTTGTCAAGTGAAGCATTTCCAGGTAAAGTAAACACAGGGCGATTGTCAACATTGTTCATTGCTGAAGCATTTACACCTGTTGTACCGTGGTGTATACCTACATTTCCTGGGTTGAAACCATGGAGCCATTCATCCAAGTTACAATTAATCACAATTGTTGTCTGAGTGGGTCCAACAGTTGGGATTACTGTCATAGAAACGTTTTTGTAATTGGCATCACCTAAGGAGTGAATTTGAAACAATTCATCGGCTGTACCGTCATTATTACTATCGCCATAACCATTTACAAGTAAAAACTTGTAACCAGAACTCCATCCCCAATGCATTGAAGGGTCTTGCCAGCTTAAAGGGTTGCTCTCATCATATTGAGAAATATCTTCGTGGTTAACAGATTGAGGAACACCAACACCAAAGTCGATTGACTCAATGTTTGTAACATCTAACATACCTAATTCCAGTATAGGGTCAGCCACAGTCACGATAAAAACGGTATCAGATAAGTCTAAATCTTGACCACCATCATGGATAATGTGAACGTTCGAAATGTAATAATTGAAGAAATCAATTGACATCTCTGCACCACTTAAACTTTGAACGTTTGTATTGAGTATCAAATCATTTCCATCAACCTTCGGTGGAAAATAAAGGTTAACATCAGTTTGCGCTTTACTGAAAAGAGCGAACAACAAACTTGCTAGGAGAAGAAGATTTTTCATGTATATTTTGATTTATTGTAAAAATACGAAAAACTGAAAGAGGATAACTTGGGTTGATAGATTGGAATTTGGGATGATTGGATTCTTAATTCTTGAAGTGCTTATCTTCGGTCGAATGAAACTTCTTACAATATTTCTAGCACTGAGCACATTTATGTCTTGCAATTCTGATTTTAAGAAAGACTAAGGCAGAGCGAAGAGGTAAACGGGTAGCGTGTTCCTGTTCTCCTTCCAGTGTAATGAAATCGACACGTTTAAAATTTAACACGTTGTTATAATCTTGTGCGGTATTTATCAAACACCTCGATCTAGCAGGTTTAAGATGAGACAATTGTGGAAAAGTCTATACTTTCGCCTCAAACTACAACTTTATGAAAAACATCTACATACTACTTTCAGCAACCTTTCCTTGTCATTCACGGGATTCTCTCAAAACGGATTGGATTTTGATGGAGTGAATGATTACGTTCAAACTACTTATTCTGGTATTTCTGGAAGCTCCGCAAGAACAGTGGAGGCTCGGATTAACACAACTGCCAATTGTAACCCTACGAACGGTGGAACACAGAACATCATAACTGATTGGGGAGTTCAAACAACCAGAGGAAGATTTACTTTTGCGTTCTTTGGGCAGATGCAATCCGACTGGAGGTTTCTGGGAATGGTCTCTCAGGAACAATTCCCGTAAATGATGGACAATGGCACCACGTTGCTGTTGTGTACGATCCCACTTTAACGAATTACATCAAGCTATATGTAGATGGCGTTTTAGATGTGGAAGGAACATTGACAGTATCACTAGATACTGGATCGGCAATAAACATGAGAATTGGACAGCGCGTTGATGCTGCAAAACTATTTGATGGAAAAATCGATGAAGTGCGCGTTTGGAACACGGCAAAGAGCCAATCGGAAATACAGGCAAGTATGAACGGGGAATTGTGTTCGATCCCTGCGGATTTAAAGGCTTACTATCGATTTAACAATGGGGTAGCTGACGGAACGAATAAGGGACTGAACACTGTGTCTGATTTATCTGGAACAAGCACCAATGCTAATCTTGTGAATTTTGCTCTATCTGGAACAAGTTCGAATTGGACAACCGGAGCAAACTTAGCTGGTGGATTCACAACATCAACTACAACAGATAATGCGTGTAATTCATATACTTGGACTGCTGACGGAATGACGTACACGAATACAGGCATCTATACAACGACTTTGGTTGGAGGGAATTCAAACAACTGCGATTCCATTGCAACTCTAGATTTAACAATCAATACTGCATCAGATCAAACGACAACTGTGGTTGAATGCGATTCATTTTTCTGGTCAGTGAATGGAACGACATATACGTCGAGCGCTAGTGTGGTTGAAGCGTTAATGTCTCCACAAGGCTGTGCGTACAATCATACACTTGACCTCACGGTGAATTCAAGTAGTTCAAGTTCAAGCACTGTAGGCGAGTGTGGTTCATATTTTTGGGATGCGAATGGAGCAACCTATGGATCAACTGGTATTTACACGGCTAACTTGTCAACAGTAAATGGTTGTGATTCGCTTGTTACATTGGATTTAACAATTACGGA
>CAJQOB010000042.1 GCA_905479845.1 uncultured Flavobacteriales bacterium | reverse complement strand
TGTTCGAAAACTCAATGTTGAATCCGCTTGAATTGTAAGAGTAAACGACAACGAGTCGGTTTGACAAATAGAAAGCAACGGTAAGAGCAGGATGTATAGTATTGTAATTTTTTTCATTCTGGTTTTCATTACCACTAACGGCTCGCAAATAGGCACAGCCGCCTAACAAATATAGTGCATTTGGCGGTTGGGTTTATTTGCTGTTAGCAGTATCAATATCGGATTAAGTTATCGGAGCACGGCACTTGCATATACTGAAAACCAGAGTAACGCCTTTTTTTAAGCATCTCGTACCACTTATATTTCTTTTTGTCGTCTAGGGCATTATACAACTCCTGAAGATTTACCCAGAAAAGCTCACGACCTTTTTGCTCGTCACCATAATAGAAACTTATTCCAGTCGCCACAAAATTACGTTGGTTCGTTATGGAGTCTAATAATAGCTCTTCCTTTATTCTTATTTCCAGAAGTTTGTGAGTCAAAAGCTGATAAACTCGAGGCGGGGGATAGACATACGATTGAGTACCATCGGGATATGTCACAACTTTTGGATCACCATATTCATCTGTTAGTGGAGTATCGCTTTGAACGATGAACTCGAAGTATTCACTCTTGAATTCAGAGTATAGTGTGTCCATAGTACTCGAATCAATGTGATGTTTGACATATGGAATAGGGTACCAATTGGTAGAATTGTAGTAACCTCGATTCTCATTATATATTTCGAGTTTATTTTCGATGGTCAATTCCCGAATGACATAAAGTAAATCAGTTTCCGCGGTTCTCCATTCTTTAAATAAGTCTCGATTATGCTCATCATTTTTTACAGCTATCCAACGTGTAGAAATACAGTTCGTGTCAATTTGAGCAAAGAGATTCGGAGCAAAATAGATACACACTATAAATACAAGAGATTTCATGGGCTTTTATTAAAAAATGTCGAAAAGGCGTCAAGGTAAACAGTCTACTTCCAGTTACTGCTAACGGACAAAGCTAAGAAACGTTGCCGTCCCCGTAGGGGCGGCTATGTTTTTTTAGCTTGTGTTAGCAACCTGTGTTATTCTTTTATTATTTTAAAAACAGATTTTTTATCTTCCATTTCAAGAATTACAAAGTAAATTCCTTTAGGTTCATTTAGTGTGAAATTCAGGTACTGACTATTCTTGTATGTTTCTCTGTGGATTTTATTTCCAACTAGGTCTGTGATTGTTGCCGTTACCGAATTGTGATTGTCTCCTAAGTCAATTGAAAACTTTCCATTTGTCGGGTTAGGATAGGCTACAAAACCAAAATCTAATTCCTTATTCTCTGTTATTGACAATGTTGACCCATAGCATGGGTACTGTCCTTCCATATGCATTACAGTCCAAGCGGTTGTATACCCAACTTTATGAGCCATCCAAGTACGCCATTCTGTTGAGTCTGTAGGTTCAGGCTGTCCATCTAATGCGCATTCACCTGTCAGAATGGTGTACACATAGGTTGCAATGGCTTTGTTAACATCATTGCTTAGGTGCCAGTCATCGCCGGGAGGGTAGATATCCACACCAGGAATTTCTTCTATCATTTGTGATATGATTGTTCTTATCGGAACGTTTCTAGCTGAAGGAAGCTCTCCTTCTTCGACCATGTCAAGTGCAACACCTAGGTCAGTTTCAACATCTGCTCCGTTGACGCGCTGATCAATTCCATATTGCATTGATGTATAGCCTGTTATCGCATTGTCTTGTAAGGGATATCCAAAGGAATAATTAAAAATTGAAGTATCTATTACGTAAAGATGTGTTGTACCCATACTTGATCGTCCATAATTGAAGTGTACATATGGAGTGTTGCCATATTGAAGGGTTTTTTGATCCTCTGAAACAACCCATTGAAGTCCTCCAAGGATTCCATTTTCTGTGCTTGTACCACCATGGTTATAGATTAAGGCAGTATCGCTTATTCCACAACTTTTGTAAGGAGAATTAAATGTAACTTCTCCTAAGTAATGGGTTTGAGACGAAGCATTACCAATTGTTGTATGCGTAATATCAGCAATTTCGTCATCATAAACATAGTCAGATAAAGAGGCGCTTTGATTGAAAATATGAGAGTAGATTGCAGCAGCACATACAAAGGCTCCGTTCGGTGTAGGATGGTTGGTGGCAATATCTATTTTTCCGCTCGGTAAATCATTCCAAGCCAAACCTGCAGGCACAATATCAACTGGAACCTGAGCACCATCAGCAGTACGATAAGTGAATTCTTCGAAGTGTCCAATGTCAGACTCATTCTTAGTCCACGGCATTAGCAACAGTGGTTTACCACCACCTTCTACCACTTTGTAAGCAATTTTGTTTACCCCCAATGAATAGAAGCCTGGGATACTTGAAATGATTTGAGGGTCAGCACTTATTACGACATAATCCCAATCCGTTCCGTCTTCTCCCTTCAAATTATCGATTCTAGAGGTTCTGTTTTCTGGCCAGAAATAGTATTGAACCAATGAATGGCAAAAATGGTCGACATTGATGCCTGTCCAATCGTAAGCGATACCAGTCAGTACTGTTTGCGTTCTATAAATATCCTCTGCCACCACATTTATCGGAAGTGATAAAGAAGGGGCATCCGTCAAGATATTTTCCAATTCAGTGCGAATTTGGAAGGGAGAAAATTCCTCAGAACCACTTTTAATTGATTCGGTGGTACCTATAACTAAGATGTTTAGCGTTCCATCTCCATTAATGTCGTAGGGGGCAGTTTGAGCATTTAATAATGAAGGTAATAGTATACTTAATACTAAAATAAAAGTGTTTTTTGGTTGAATAAATATTCTTGAAAGTATTGATTTCATAATGAATTAGTTCGTTTACCTTGTTGGTTAAGCAGACGCAGACTCTCAAAGATGGTTGCTAACGGTTTGCAGCTATGTTTTCGTGCCGCTTCTCGAATATAACACTTTTGCGGCATGAAGCATGAGGTGCTGTTATCGTTCGTCACAAATCACCCAACTTCCACCTGTATTGACCTTACTTTTTCCAAGAGCTAAAAAAG
>CAJQOB010000041.1 GCA_905479845.1 uncultured Flavobacteriales bacterium | reverse complement strand
CACTGAGCACGTAGGTGTTGTTGGCGAGAAATTGGATCTTTCTGCTTTTGATGTAGTAAACGCTGATAGCGTTGTTGCATACAACCACCCAGGAAACCAAATCGCTACGTTGGTAGGATTGAACAGTGGTTCTGATTCAGCTCAAGATGCTGGACGCCAGGTTGCAATGCAAATTGCTGCTATGAACCCAATTGCTTTGAACAAAGAGGGAATCGACGATAAAACGATCGCTCGTGAGTTGGAAGTAGGTAAAGAATTAGCTATCCAAGAAGGAAAACCAGCTGAAATGGCCGACAAAATCGCCCAAGGACGTTTGAACAAATTCTTCAAGGAAAACACTTTGTTAAGTCAAGCATTCGTGCGTGACAACAAAGTTACTGTAGAGCAATTCTTGAAAAGTACTGAAGATGGATTGACTGTTGTTGATTTCAAGCGTCACGCAATGTCATAATTAGACATCAAGAAATAATGAATCCCGACATTCTTTACGAATCGTCGGGATTTTTTTGTGCGTTAATATTCAGGTTCGTAGTACGAATCTTACTACCTTTACAACTATGCGTAAATATATTTTACTACTACTTGTTATCGGTGTTGCGAGCTGTGCTCCATCCCGATTTATTGAACCACTTGACGAAGGAGAATGGTCCGTTGGGGCGAACATGGGAGGGCCCGTGATCGATTTTGCTGGAGCACCTATTCCAGTTCCAATTACTGCAATTGAAGTGGGTTACGGGCTGGACTCAACTAAAACTATTCATGGAGGTCTTCATACTACAGCAATACTTTTCGGGAACTTCCAGATTGATGCTGGGTTCACCTACCAATTTCTCCACCAGAAGAAGTACATTCCAAACGTGAGTGGAGCAGTTGGTTTCAATACTATTTATGATTTCGATGACAAGAGTGGAAAGTTCTGGCCAACCTTAGATTTAAACGCATTCTGGAATTACGGAAAACGACGCAACTACTTTTATACCGGTTTCAACAATTACTTTGATTTCACAAGTACACTCGAAAGTGGTGAACAACAATCGAATAATATCGTCTTCTCGCCACAATTAGGACACGTGTTAAAAGGAAATAACCGATCATGGGAATTGACAACGGAGATCAAAATACTCGCACCATACCGTAGAAATGATTACGCGTTCGTTCCGTACAAGAGTATCACGGGTAATTTCGGAGCTGTTGGATTTTATATCGGGTTCAGAAAGATATTGGGTAACAAATCAAAAACAAGATAAGTATGAAAAAGTCTATTCTAATTCTCGGAACTCTTTTCACAATTGTCATTCTTTTCGGTTGTAAGAAAATAACACTTGATGGCTTAGCATTTCCATCAGAAAAAACAGACAGCTATCAGTTTGAAGCCTTCGAGGAGGGAGAAATCGAGGTGCCGGCTCAATACAATTTAACTGCGGCGGATCGAACACTGATTGAATTCAATTCTACAGACCAGGAAACTGGAGAGGAGTTCAAACTGTATGGAGTGTACATTGGTGATATGGCTACGATCTCAACGGATACTGTCATTTTATACCTGCACGGACAATCGAAGCACATGGATCATTACTGGTCGCGCGCTGCTCTTTTGGCCAATGTTGGAGGTAGTTTAAACTACGGTGTATTCATGATCGATTACCGCGGATATGGAATGTCTGAAGGAACATCAACTGAACAGGGGTTATACGAAGATGCCGATGCAGCGATTGATTGGCTCATTTCTCAAGGTGCAACGCAAGAAAAAACGATCTTCTATGGATTCAGTCTTGGCGCTATTCCTTCAATTGATAGAGCAGCATACAGAACAGATTTTAAGCCTAGTAAGCTGATTATTGAATCACCACTGGCTTCAGTTCAAAACTTGGTCGATAATTCAACTTTGATGAACGTAAACGCAGATTTCGTTACAGACCTCGGATTTGAAAATTCTGAGAAAATCAAAGAAGTTACTTGCACATTGTTGTGGATGCATGGACGAGAAGATGATTACATTGATATTCAAAATGGTGAGTTAATCTACGCGAATTACACAGGCACGGACAAAACTGCTTATCGTGTTGACGATTGCGGTCATTCAGAAGTGCCAGGAAAAATGGGTTATGAAACCTATGTTTCAAATCTATTGAGTTACATTCGCAACTAGAAAAGATTACGGACTTCGAGTGCCTCAGTCCTCTAGCATGAATGGGGAGGCTCTCGAACCCGAACTCCAACAACATCAAAAAGGTCCTCTACATATCATATGATGGCATGACAGATCCATTGGGTCAGTCACAAGTATTGCCCTACGTCTTCGGTTTACGAAAACGTGGCTACGAATTCCATGTCTTAAGTTTTGAGAAAATGGACCGTTATCGCGACCATCATAAAGCCATTCAGGATTTATTCAAAGAGAATGATATTCAGTGGCACCCTCAAGATTACCAATTGACAGGAGGGATCAAAAAGACCTTGAAACAAGTTCGTCGCATGCACAAAGTGACGAAGTATCTCAACGATATTCATCAATTTGACATCGTTCATTGTAGAAGCTACATGCCGGCTTTAACAGGACTCAAGATGAAACGCAAGTACGGAACCAAGTTTATATTTGATATGCGTGGCTTCTGGGCGGATGAACGAATAGACGGCAAGCTCTGGAGTTTGGATAGTCCGATTTACAAACGGATTTACAATTACTTCAAACGTAAAGAAACCCAGTTCATTTTAGAGGCGGATTACTCAATCATCGGGACGCAAAATGGTTACGATGAAATGCATACATGGAAGTCGATTCAAGGAAAGAATCCCGACGTGAAGGTGATTCCTTGCTGCGCCAATCTTGATTTATTCGATCCGTCTAAAATTCAGGTTGCCGACCAAGATGCTTTGAGGAGCGAATTGGGTATTAAAGAAGAGAATTTCGTTCTTGGCTATGTCGGGTCGATTGGAACTTGGTACATGCTCGATGAAATGTTGGATTATTTCAAGTGCTTGAAAGCAGAAAACGCAAATGCGATCTTTTTGTTCGTGTCAGGTGAAAAGCCCGAGTATATCAGAGGTGAAGCCGAAAAAAAAGGAATTGATACCAATTCAATTGTCGTGGCGTCAACCTTACATGCGGGAGTTCCTTTGCATTTGTCTCTGTTTGATAACGCGATATTTTTCATTCGACCAAGTTATTCCAAAAAGGCCGCGTCTCCGGTTAAGCAAGGCGAAATAATGGCAATGGGAATTCCATTGATTTGCAATTCTGGAGTAGGAGATACCGATGCTATTGTGATCAAGTACAAAGCAGGAACGGTAATCAACGAACTAAATGACGAAACGTATCGAGCGAATTTCATTCAAAAGGAAATGTTCGATCCTCAAGCAATAATGGATGGAGCGAAAGCCTATTTTTCCTTGGAAGAGGGCTTGAGTCAATACGAATGGATTTACAAAAAAGTCCTTGGGTAAGCGTCTTGTTATCATAGCGCCCTATCCGAAAGGTGAAGCTCCTTCGCAGCGATTCAGATTTGAGCAGTACATCTCGTACTTCGAAGATCAAGGATACACCATTGAATTTCATTCGTTTTTGTCGAATAAGACATGGAAAGCTCTCTACAAGGAAGGATCGTTCTTTGCCAAGGCATTCGGGGTGCTAGGTAGTTTTTGGAGAAGATTTATGTTGATGTTCAAATTACGATCGGCAGATGTGATTTTCATTCACCGTGAGGCATCAATGATTGGTCCTCCAATGTTCGAGTGGATCATCGCGAAGGTGTTACGAAAGAAATATATCTACGATTTCGACGATGCGATTTGGTTACCGAATTACAGCGATTCCAATGCGCGCTTCCAACGATTGAAAGCCTACGGTAAAGTTAAGAAGGTAATGAAGTGGGCGCATGTTATTAGCGCAGGAAACGAGCATCTTTCCGATTTTGCGAAGCAATACAATTCCAATGTTACGATCATTCCAACGACAATCGATTTGGTGAATGTACATACGCTTGCAACAGATCAGCATGTCGAAAAACCAATCATTGGTTGGACAGGAACGCACACAACGATGAATTATCTTGAAGAGATTGTGCCTGTTTTAACTGAACTGGAACAATCGCACGATTTCATTTTTAGAGTAATTTCCAATCAAGCTCCTAGTTTCGAATTGAAAAGCTTAGAGTTTGTCAAGTGGAACAAGGAAAGCGAAATTGAAGATTTGGCGAAAATCAACATTGGAATCATGCCATTGACGGATACCATTTGGGCTAAGGGGAAATGTGGATTCAAAGGATTGCAATACATGGCTTTGGAAATTCCCTCCGTGATGTCACCAGTTGGAGTGAATACCTCAATTGTTGATCATGGAAAAAACGGTTTTCTCTGTAATTCGCAGGAAGAATGGAAACAGACCTTAATTCAACTTTTTGAGAATGAGTTACTTCGAAAGGAAATTGGGAAAGAAGGGTATCTAACGGTTAAGAAATCGTACTCTTTTGAAGCCAATATAACGAACTATTTGAACTTACTGAACACATGAAAATCTTATTTGCCACATCGAATCAAAACAAGGCGAAAGAAATCGCAGCTGTACTTCCTGCTACTTTTGAATTGTTGACTTTAAACGATATCAACTTAACCGAAGATATTCCTGAAACTCAAAATACGTTGGAGGGAAATGCAAAAC